>NZ_JBEFLV010000015.1:0-128177 GCF_040149365.1 Kluyvera huaxiensis | reverse complement strand
AGTCACTGTCGTTCTCAAAATCGGTGGAGCTGCATGACAAAGTCATCGGGCATTATCTGAACATAAAACACTATCAGTAAGTTGGAGTCATTACCTAGAACATCAAATAATGGAGCTCACATGAAAAATCAGCATATTGGCGACATCATCCTCGATGAAGAGGCTATTGCAACAGGCGTACGTAACGTGGCCGCGCGGTTAAACCACGATTTTACCGATGCCGTTGTCATTACCGTGGTACCGGGCGGAATACTCTACACCGCCGACCTGACCCGGCAGCTCACTTTTGATGTCAATATGGATTATATATCGTGCCCTCATACGCCAGGCGATCGTAACAACACTTCCACTATCGTTTATCATCATAATATTGAGATCAATGGCCGGCATGTCATCATCATCGACGATGCGATTGAATCCGGTGGCACAATGAAACGCCTCGTGGAGTACATCTCTGAGAATTACCAACCCGCCTCGGTATCTATTGCCGTACTGTTTGTCAAACCAGGCCGCGTTGATATTCCCGTAAAACAATATTATGCCTACGAAATGGAGAGTGACGATCTGCTGATTGGTTACGGCATGCCATGGGATAATAAATACCGTAACAAACCTAATGTGGCAAAACTGATCAAGTAATCACCGGCCCTCACACCAGCAATACCGCTTAATATATTCCATCGGGATATATTAAGCGGGTATCACTGGCATAGCCTTATGCCATCGAATATGTCCAGCACTTCCTGGTTCGGCTATTTTTTCATCAACTCCTATTTTCTGCAAAAATCCCCCTTGATTTTTTTCCCGCCAACCGCATTTAAAAAACACCAGTTTGACGAAGCTCAAAACACAACGATTTCCATAGCGGTATTAATTCACTCCGAAAACCTAACTCGTCTGACACAGTGAAAGGAGGAGACGATGAAAACCTACGATCGTAACCGTAACGCTATCACTATCGGTAGCCACGTCATGATTGCCAATAATGGCGCAACGGGTGTGATCCGCTCGATTCACAGTGAAGGTAAAACGGCAGAACAAGTGCGCCGTTCGGAGTCTGTCGAGATCGAAGGTTACGATGGCATGTATTGCCCACTTGAGTTAATTCGCCTGGGCTTCCACTAATACCGTGCCATCTTAGAGCAGGCCAATAATATGGCCTGCTCGTGTCGGCTATTCCCCAACCCGCAATAAATCGCTATACCGCGTCGTATAACGCGGCGACAGCATTTCGCGTTTCATCTGCCACAATGGCTCAATCCCCTGCCCAGCAAAATAGAGCGTTCCGCGCCCTTCTTTTTGATTCAGCGTATCCAGCGTGTTCATCAGTTGCGCACTATTACGTTGCGGTACATAACTATCGAAGAGATCATACTGCGCAACGCCCTGGCTATAGAAATCCCCTAACATGACCCCGGCCTTTTGATAGCGATGGCCATCGCGCCAGATAATATCCAGACTGCGGATAGCGGCATTAATAATGTCACGCGAGTCCTGGGTCGGCGTTAATAGTTTGATAGCCGCATTATTACCGTAATAAATTTCGCCCACCGCAAACGGCGATGTTTTAATAAAGGTCGCGATAAACCGACAGAACTGGCGTTCATAACGCAACTTTTCCGCAGCACGGGTGGCGTAGCTGCAAACAGCCTGTCGCATGGACGCATAATCGCTGATGCGATCGCCAAACGAGCGGGAACAGATAATCTCCTGTTTATTCGGCGCAAACTCCTCAAACGCCAAGCAGGATTCACCACACAGTTCACGCACCGTTCGCTCCAGCACCACGCTAAAATGTCGACGAATTACCCAGGTAGATTGTTGCGCTAAATCGAATGCCGTCATGATACCCATGGCGTTTAATTTTTTACTGAGCCGTCGTCCCACACCCCACACCTCCTCCACCGGCACCAACGCCAGGAGCCGACGCTGGCGCTCGCGACTGGATAAATCCACCACGCCGCCCGTCTGGCGCCATCTTTTAGCCGCATAATTTGCCAGCTTGGCCAACGTCTTGGTGGGCGCAATACCAACACCAACGGTAAGATGGGTTCGTTGTTGGATAGTGTCACGGATATCCTGGCCAAATTCGGCAAGCTCCCGGCAATGACTGACACCCGTTACGTCACAGAACGCCTCATCAATGCTGTAAATTTCCACTTTTGGCATCATCTCTTCAAGCGTGGTCATCACCCGCTCGGAAAGATCTGCATAAAGCTCGTAGTTACTGCTAAAACAAACCACACCGTGACGCCGCAGTTTCTCCTTTTGTTTGAAATAGGGCACGCCCATTTCCACAAACGGTTTTGCCTCTTGGTTACGGGCAATCACGCAGCCATCGTTGTTGCTCAGCACAATCACCGGACGCCCTTTCAGATCGGGGCGAAACACCATCTCGCAGGAGGCGTAAAAGCTATTTACATCGACTAAGGCAAACATACTTAGCGTCTGATTTTGATAATGCCGGTAACGACGCCGAAGATATCAAGAATCCCTTCGCTCCCGATAATAATCGGGCTGTAGGCTTCATTCATCGGATTGAGTTGAATAACAGGCCGCAGCTGTAGCTGTTTGACGGTGAACTCTCCATCTACGGCGGCAATCACAATGTCCCCCTGCTTTGCCGTCAGGGCGCTGTCGATAACCAACAGATCGCCTGAACTAATCCCACCGTTAATCATGCTGTCGCCCGCAGCCTTGACGAAATAGGTCGCCGATGGATGCTGCACAAGCAGTTCGTTGAGGTCGATGCGCTGCTCGATGTAGTCCTGGGCGGGGCTTGGAAAACCACAGGATACCGAGGTACTAAACAGCGGCAGCGCAAGAACGTCCTGCCGCTCGGAGAATGTGAAAAATTGCATGATAATCACCCAATGCATATACTGTACATATATACAGTATATGCATTGGGTGGTGACTTCAAGCGCTCAGGCGATGAAATGTGGGGCGTTGAGGTGGCTAAAGGGAAATCGAAAAATCAAACTGCGGATACTAAATGGCAAAGTCATCGGCGCAAAATTAATCCAATAGACACGGATAAATCTGATAACGCATCAAACCAGGGCAAAAATCGGCAATATTACCGCTAAGTCAAAGCCACCTTCAGGTCGTTTTTTGTCGTTATCATGCCTCTTTTTCCGCACCCACTTCGTCATTTATCTCTTCGCCAATACGCGTGCTGCGTTGAAATAATCTGTTAACTTAATCGCTTGTTATCAATGACATTCTCTGTAAACTGATTCTTCAGCTCGCCTGTAGAATGGATATTTATACCGTCTCATTGCGGCCATCATTAAATCGTTGGCCGTCTGGTATTGATTATAAAAAATAAAAGATCATGTGGTTTAATGTTACAAATGAAAAAAAATTCAACAGAAAAGAAAAATAAAGACTCATTTATTACGTCTCGTTACATAATACTCTGTCTGGGTATTCTTTTTTGCCTTGCTGTTTTGCTGGTGCGAGTGGCGGATCTACAATTTTTAAACCATCCGATGCTTGCTCGCGAAGCGGATCAGCGCTCATTACGTACCATTGAACTGCCAACAAACCGGGGAACGCTGGTCGATCGCAACGGTGAAGCCCTGGCGATGAGCGTCCCTTCACGCGATGTGATAGCTGACCCGATAAAAATCGTTGAGGCGAGCCCTAACTTCCGCGATCCTAAATGGCTGTATCTGGCCTCCGCGCTCAATACCACACCCGATCAAATTGCGAACAAGATCTATCAGAACGCGCACCGCCATTTTCTTTTCCTCGATAGAAAAGTTGAGCTGGGTATCGCCAAAGATGTGGAAAATCTGCATATAAAAGGTATCAGCGAAGTCTACGACGACAGCCGCTTCTATCCAATGGGCGAAGCCGCCGCGCCATTAATCGGTATCGTCGGTGCCGATAATACCGGGCTAAACGGTGTCGAAAAGGGTTATGACAATATTCTGCAGGGTCAGCCGGGAAAAGAGATCTACCGTAAAGACGCCTCCGGCGACATTATCAGCGTACTTGATTATGATGCGCCTAAGCAGCCCCCAACCGTACAACTGAGCATTGATAAATTTGACCAGTACACCATGTACAGCAAACTGCGCGAAGGCGTATTGCTGAACAAGGCCGATTCCGGCGCGGCGGTGCTGGTAAAAATTGATACCGGCGAAATCCTCGCGATGGCCTCCTACCCCTCGTATAACCCCAACAATTTTGACAACGCCACCCAAACGCAGATGCGCGATGTCGCCATTAACGACAGCTTTGAGCCCGGCTCAACGGTGAAGCCGTTGGTGATTATTGAAGGGCTGGAAAAACAGATTATTCAGCCCGATACCCTGCTGAACACCACGCCGTATAGCGTTAACGGACACCTGATCCGCGACGTCGGCCACTGGCCACAGCTAACGCCGACCGGCATTTTGCAAAAATCGAGCGATATCGGGGTCTCCCATATTGCGCTAGCCATGCCGGCGCAAGCGCTGGTCGATACCTATCAGGCATTCGGCCTTGGTAAACCGACCGGACTCGGACTGAGCGGCGAAAGCGTGGGTTATTTCCCGCTGCATCGCCAGCAGTGGGCCGATATTGAACGTGCGACCTTCTCATTCGGCTACGGGCTACGCGTAACGCCGCTGCAAATTGCTCGCGAATACGCCACCATGGGTTCGTACGGCATTTACCGTCCGCTGTCGATAACCAAAGTCACTCCACCGGTCATGGGCCAGCAAATTGCCGATCCCAATATTGTTAAAACGGTTGTGCGGATGATGGAGAGCGACGTTTTACCCGGCGGTAGCGGCGTAAGAGCGGCGGTGCCGGGATATCGCCTGGCGACCAAAACCGGTACCGCAGAGAAACTTGGTGACAGCGGAAAATATGACGGCGGCTACGTAAACTATACCGCAGGCGTTGCCCCGGTCAGTCATCCTGAAGTGGCATTGGTGGTGGTGGTCAACAATCCGACGGCAGGCACCCACTTTGGCGGTTCGGTGGCGGCCCCCATATTTGGCAATATCATGGGGCCGGTACTGAAAAACATGAATATTGCGCCAGATGCGCTGCACTAAAACAACCCAGCGCACGGCCGGGCTAAAATAATTAGCCCGGCTGCAGAACCGCTAGACGACGGCGGTGGTCAGCCGCGACGAGCAGCATAACCGGCCCTGTTCATCAAAGATCTCAATTTGCCAAACCTGATGACGTCGTCCGGCATGTAGCGCTTTGCACACGCCACGCACCCGGCCGCTGCGCGCGGAACGAATATGGTTGGCATTAACCTCAAGGCCAACTACCCGATCTTCACCTTCGGTACATAAATAGCCCGCGACCGACCCAATTGTCTCAGCCAGCACCACCGATGCTCCACCGTGTAGCAGGCCAAACGGCTGGTGCGTGCGGTGATCGACGGGCATTGTCGCCTCCAGCGAATCATCGCCGATGCGGTCAAACTGGATATCCAGCAACCCCACCATGTTCCCTTCGCCCATCGCATTAAGCGCTTCCAGCGTGGTTTGTCGTTTCCAGATCATCCGATAATCTCCAGTAAAGCCTGCAATGGATGGCGCACCCCGTTACCTTCGACGCGTTTTATCTGACTACGGCAAGAATAACCCGTTGCCAGACAGCGGTTGCGCGGCAGCCGCTGCATCGCCTGGTGCCAGGACAGTTCATAGATACCCAGCGAGTTAGCATGGTTTTTAACCTCATGGCCGTAAGTCCCGGCCATCCCACAGCAGCCAACGCTGACGTTTTGCAGCGTGGCGCCAAAGCGGGAAAAAATCGTCGCCCACTGTTTCGGTGCGGTCGGCAGCGCCGTGACTTCCGTACAGTGGCCGAACAGATACCATGGCTCCCCGGCAGGAAGAATATTCTCGTTGTGGTCTAAAACCTGCGGCAACCATTCATGCACCAGCATGACGTTGAAATCACCGCGTTTATCCCCCAACACCTGCTTATACTCATCGCGGTAACACAGTACCAGCGCAGGATCGACGCCGACCATCGGCATACCCAGCGCCGCCACCCGATTGAGGTAATCTGACGTTTTCTGTGCCGTTTTGGTAAAGCGCGTCACGAAGCCCTTGATATGCTGCGCTTTGCCATTCGGTGAGAACGGCAGCAGCACCGGCTGATAACCTAACTTGTCGATAAGCCGGATAAAGTCGGCCACCACCTGCGCATCGTAATAGCTGGTAAACGGATCCTGTACCACCAGCACGGTTTGTGCTTTTTGCTCCGGCGCGAGCGCTTCCAGTTGTTCAAGAGTCAGATTCGCCGAGCGATGCGTGACCACCTGTTTTTGCAGCGACGGAACCGACAACATCGGCAGATCAACCATCCCGATGTGCTTCTCCGAGAGCTTGCGTACCAGCGGCTGGTTCATAAAGAAGTTAAAGGTCCTCGGCGCGCGCGCCATCAGCGGTGCATAGCTTTCAACGGTTGCCACCAGGTGATCGCGTACCGGACGCAGGTAACGCGTGTGGTATAGCTGCAGGAAACGGGAACGAAACTCTGGCACGTCGATTTTAATCGGGCATTGGGTGGAACAGGCTTTACAGGCCAGGCAGCCCGACATCGCCTCTTTCACTTCATGCGAGAAATCGTATTCGCCTTTACGGGCATGCCAGCTGTTGCGCGTGCGCTCGACCAATGAACGCAGGCTAGCGCGTTTCTCCGGCAGCTCTTTCTCTAGCATTGTCGGGTCAACGCCGCGATCGGCCAGCAGACGCAGCCATTCGCGTACCAGCGTTGCACGGCCTTTCGGCGAGTGCATGCGGTTATTGGTGATTTTCATCGACGGACACATCGGACTTTTGGCATCAAAGTTGAAGCACAATCCGTTGCCGTTACACTCCATCGCCCCACGCCATGAGGAACGCACCGTCACCGGAATTTGTCGGTCATAGGTGCCGCGCTTCACCGCATCCACCTTCATCATCGGCGCGTCTACGCCCTCCGGCGGACAAATTTTACCCGGGTTCAAACGGTTATCCGGGTCGAATGCGGCTTTTACTTTCCGCAGTTCCGCGTAAAGCTGCTCGCCAAAGAATGCGGGACTGTATTCGGCGCGGAAACCTTTGCCGTGTTCACCCCACAACAGGCCGCCGTATTTGGCGGTCAGAGCCACCACGTCATCGGAGATCCGTTTCATCAAGATCTCCTGCTGTGGATCGCACATATCCAGCGCCGGACGAACGTGCAACACGCCCGCATCGACGTGACCAAACATACCGTAGCTCAAACCATGGCTATCGAGCAGTGCGCGAAACTCAACGATATAGTCCGCCAGATGCTCCGGCGGCACGCAGGTATCCTCGGCAAACGGAATCGGCTTCGCCGCCCCTTTGGCATTCCCCAACAGGCCGACCGCTTTCTTACGCATCGCGTAAATTCGTTCGATACCGTCGAGTTCATTGCAGCGCTGCCAACCAATCACGCCACCTTCGTGCTGCGCCATCAACTCATCAAGGCGCTGGCATAGCGCAGTTACCTGACCCTCAATCAGCCCGTCGTCGTCACCGGCAAACTCGACGATGTTCAGACCCAACATCTCTTTATCCGGGACGTCGGTAATCAGTTCGTTGACCGAGTGCCAAACGATATCTTCCCGCGCCAGGTTCAGGACTTTCGAATCAACGGTCTCAACCGATAATGCCCGCGCTTCGACCATAAACGGCGCGTTACGCAGTGCGGAGTCGAAAGAGTCGTACTTGATGTTCACCAGACGGCGCACTTTCGGCAGCGGGGTGATATCAAGGCGTGCTTCGGTAACGAACGCCAGCGTACCTTCAGAACCGGTCAGCACGCGGGTGAGATCGAACTCGGTCATCGCGTCGTTAAAGACGTGACGCAAATCGTAGCCGGTCAGGAAGCGGTTCAGTTTGGGGAATTTATCGATAATCAGCTGGCGGTTGTCGCGACAGCGCTCGAAGACGGTACGGTAGATTCGCCCTGACGCCGACTGCTCTTTCGCCAGCGTTTCGGCAAGCGCGACGGGAACCGGCTGGGTATCAAGAATATCGCCGCCCAGCAGCACGGCACGAACGCCAAGTACGTGATCGGACGTTTTGCCGTAAACCAACGACCCCTGTCCGGATGCATCGGTGTTGATCATCCCCCCCAGCGTCGCCCGGTTGCTGGTCGACAGCTCAGGCGCAAAAAAATAGCCGTAGGGTTTCAAATATTGATTGAGCTGGTCTTTGATGACCCCGGCTTCAACACGCACCCAACCCTCTTCAGGATTGATTTCAATAATGCGGTTCATATAGCGGGACATATCAATGATGATGCCCTGATTCAGCGCCTGACCGTTGGTGCCAGTGCCGCCACCGCGCGGGGTGAAGACCAGGGACTGATAACGCTCTTCACCCGCAATACGGGCCAACAGCGCGACATCTGCCGTGGAACGAGGGAACACTACCGCGTCGGGAAGAAGCTGGTAGATGCTGTTATCGGTCGCCATCGTCAGCCTGTCAGCGTAGCGAGTGGCAGTATCGCCGGTAAAACCTTGTTGCTCCAGTGCTTGCAAATAATTCAGCACCAGCGGTACTTCGCCAGGCGCCTGGGAAATCTGTGGGATCATTACGATTGACCCTTTCTGAATGTTGTGTTGTACGCACAAAATTTCGCCTACTTTGATCAATACAATAGACGGCAGAAATTATGTGTATAAATGATTAATCGTTTGCGTTGTGCCGTTATCGTTTTATCACATTTTTTTCTTATGCGCCCGGTAGATTTTGCCGCAGAATCAGCGCCGGGAATTTATTGATATTAATATCAATGAAAGGATTTATGTCACGTCAGCGGTCTGGCGAGTAACTGAAGGTAACGCTTATTTATGAACACGGTTCTTAAACCACGGGATATTCCGCAAATACTGCTATCGGTGCTGTTTATTGCACTGATGATCATCGCTTGTTTATGGATTGTTCAGCCATTTATTCTGGGCTTCGCCTGGGCATCAACTATCGTGATTGCCACCTGGCCCGTTCTGATTTGGTTCCAGCGCCTGCTTTTTGGTCGACGCTCTCTGGCTGTCCTCGTGATGACGTTACTGCTTTTTTTATTGTTCGTCATTCCCATCGCCCTGCTAGTCAACAGCCTGGTTGACGGCAGCACGCCGCTGATTCATGCCATTACCAGCGGCACCCTGACGCTGCCGGATTTCGCGGGGTTAAATAGTATTCCATTTGTTGGCGCCAAACTGTACGGCGCCTGGCACAGCCTGCTCGATATGGGCGGCAGCGCGCTGATGGCCAAGATTCGCCCTTATCTTGGCACCACCACCACCTGGTTCGTTGGTCAAGCCGCACATGTCGGTCGCTTCCTGCTCCACAGCGGCCTGATGCTGCTGTTCAGCGCTCTGCTGTACTGGCAGGGTGAGAAAGTCGCCTTTGGTATGCGTTACTTCGCCACGCGTCTCGCGGCGAAACGCGGCGACGCGGCGGTTCTGCTGGCGGGTCAGGCTATCCGTGCGGTCGCACTGGGCGTGGTGGTGACTGCGCTAGTACAGGCCGTGCTAGGAGGTATTGGTCTGGCTATCTCCGGTGTGCCTTACGCAACGCTGTTAACCGTGGTGATGATCTTCTCCTGCCTCGTGCAACTCGGGCCATTGATTGTGCTGGTGCCCTGCATTATCTGGCTCTACTGGACCGGCGATACCACCTGGGGCACCGTGCTGCTGGTGTGGAGCTGCGTGGTGGGCACGATGGATAACGTCATTCGTCCGATGCTGATTCGCATGGGTGCCGACTTGCCAATGATTCTGATCCTCTCCGGCGTTATCGGCGGACTGGTCGCATTCGGGATGATTGGTCTGTTTATCGGCCCAGTGCTGCTGGCCGTCTCCTGGCGTCTGTTTGATGCCTGGTTACATGAAGTACCGCCACCCTCTTCAGACCCGGAACAGGTTCTGGAAGAGCTGGCCGAGCTTGAGCAGAATAACTATCCAAAACAGTAAGATAACAAAAGGCGGGAAATCCCGCCTTTCACTTAAGTGAAATTGACCAATTCTTCGCCAAAACCCCGCAAAAATACGCGTTATCTGCGACATGCCTCGGAAAATATTCACATTTATTTAACTATTGGGAGAAATCCGATCGACGCAAAAAATGCGCATGCCTACTATAACCTCCAAGGCAATAAATCAACCCTTTGATTTATATATCCCCTGAGTGAAACAATGAATTGCTGTGTGTAGTCTTTGCCCATCTCCCACGATGGGCCTTTTTTTATCTGGCACACGGCAATTCCCCGGCACCTCGGTACCGGGAAGGATAACCTCGCTATCAGCCGATTTCGCTACGACTCATCATCCGCCAGTCAGACGGCAACACCCGCGTTTTACCGTTAACCTGCACCGTCACACGGCGCTGAATATCTGCCGATGAACTTCCAACCTGCAGTTCAAACTCGCCCGGCTCAACGATACGCTGCCCCTCATAGCTGGTGAAATTCAGCATATCCACCGGCAACGTAAAGGTGAGCATCGCCTGCTCGCCAGGTGACAACGTCACGCGTTCAAAAGCTTTTAATTCCTGAAGCGGACGTACCATAGAGGCAACCTTATCGCGCACATACACTTGCACCACTTCGCTGCCGCTGCGCTCGCCGATATTTTTCACCGAAAGACTCAAGGTGATTTCACCCTCGATATCCACCTGGTTTTGCGCCAGCGTCAGTTCACCGTAGCTAAACTGGCCCCAGCCTTTACCGTAACCAAAGGGATACAGCGCACCGAAATGGAAAGCAAACGGCGTGCCGCCGCTTTTCAGCTTGTGGTTATAGTAGAACGGCATCGCTCCGGCGCTTTTCGGCACGCTCACCACCAGACGCCCCTGGGGCTCGGCGCGACCGGTCAACACATCAGCGATTGCCCAACCGCCTTCCTGTCCCGGAGCCCAGGCCAGCATCAGCGCCGCCACTTTCGCCTCCAGCCCCTGCAGGTTGTAAGGACGACCGCCGGTCATCACCACCACTAACGGTTTGCCGGTATCCACCAGCGCCTGCAGCAGCTGTTGCTGCACGCCCGGCAGATTCAGGCTATCGGTATCGGAACCTTCGCCCACCGTACCGCTCTGGAATAGCCCCGCTAAATCCCCCACGCAGGCGATAACCACATCGCTCTCCTGCGCAGCACGCACCGCGTCAGCAATCAGGCTGAAATCCTCAGATACCGGCGAAGACTGCATCGGTTTACCCGAACTATCGCCAGGGAAGACCGGCGCCCCCGCCATACGTTGTTCAATAATATGGCAGCCTTTGGCGTAGCGAATCTGGTTCTCCCCCAGATAGTGGCGCAGCGCCACCAGCGGCGTTGTCACCTGTGAAGTTTTCTCTAGCATATCGCTGATTATCAGGTGCACCGGGAAGCTATAGCCGCTTAACAGCGCCAGTGGGTCATCCGCCGTCGGACCCACCACCGCAACGCGCGGTTTGCCGGTCAGCGGCAGCGCATTATGGTTTTCCAGCAGCGTGATAGAACGGGTGGCGACTTCTCTTGCCACCTGACGTGTGGTATCGGACTGCAATGAGATAGCATTCTCGTCGGTATACGGGTGCTCAAACAGGCCGAGGCGGAATTTCTCGGTGAGCGTGCGGGCCACAATCTCATCAATTTTTGCCGGTGTTATCAGCCCGCGTTCAACCGCTTCCGCCAGATGGCGGGCACAGTCGTCTTTCGGCAGTTCTACGTCCAGACCGGCATTAAAAGCCAGCGCTGCAGACTCTGCCGCATCCTGTGCGACGCCATGATGCTGATGCAGTAAACTCACGCCGCCGTAATCAGCAACCACGATCCCGTCGAAGCCCCAGCGTTCGCGCAGCACCGTGGTTAACAGAAAACTATCGCTGTGTCCCGGTTGATTATCGATATCGTGATAGGCAGGCATCACTGAGCCCGCATTGGCCAGCTTCACCGCCATTTCAAACGGCAACAGGAAAGTATCGTTCAGTTCGCGAAAACCCAAATGCACCGGCGCATGGTTGCGCGCCCCTTCGCTGAACGAGTGACCAACGTAATGCTTAAGCGTTGCCAGTACGTCACGTTTTTCACCTTGTAACCCTTCAACATAGGCACAGGCCATCACGCCCACCAGCCATGGGTCTTCACCGAAAGTCTCTTCGGTTCGCCCCCAGCGCACATCGCGAGAGACATCCAGCACCGGTGCTAACCCCTGCTTGCAGCCGGTTGAACGAGCCTCTTCGCCAATCTGCTGTGCCGCACGTTTCACCAGCTCTGGGTCCCAGGTCGAACCGTAGTTCAGCGATGACGGGAACAACGTCGCGTCTTTGCACAGCAACCCGACCAGGCACTCTTCATGAAACAGCGCGGGTATTCCCAGACGGGTCTCCTCCATCATCATTTTTTGCAGCCGGTTAGCCGCACGGACGCCGGTTTTTGCATCGACAATATGGGTGCCCAACGGGCGGGTAATTTGCCCTACGCCAAGTTTCAGGCGCTCGCTCAGCGAAGTTTGCTCGCTGACACCGGCAAACTCGTCGCTCATGTCGGTTCTTTCGCGGTGCTGACCATCTTCCGACAGCACCAGCCACCAGGCATGCATCTGGGCATATTTTTCCTCGGGCGTCATGCGTGACAATAAGTCATCGACGCGTTCCTGAATCGAGCGTTGCGAGTCTTTATAAATCGGGGTCATAGCCGTTCTCCTGAGTTGCTGATCAATACCCGCAATCATTCAGCGCGATGACGGGTAAGCGCACGGTATTAACAATTGTGAATCAGTATTCAGAAGTGGCGGACGGGGAACAATTGTCGAAATTGCCTGTAGGTTTATGATTTTTTGTTTTTTTCGCGGAGTGTGATCGACAGCAACTCCCAGTGGATAAAAAAATCCCGGACACAGGGCCCGGGATTTTCAGCAGGATAACGCGTTATTTTTTCAGTTCAGCCAGACCCAGCCAGGTCTGCACGACGGTGTCCGGGTTCAGCGACAGGCTGTCGATCCCTTCTTCCATCAGCCACGCGGCAAAATCTTCATGATCCGACGGACCCTGACCACAAATACCAACGTATTTACCTTGTTTCTTCGCCGCGCGAATCGCCATCGACAGCAGCGCTTTCACCGCGTCGTTACGCTCATCGAACAGTGCGGAAACCACACCGGAGTCACGGTCAAGGCCCAGCGCCAGCTGCGTCATGTCGTTCGAACCGATAGAGAAGCCATCGAAGTGTTCGAGGAACTGTTCCGCCAACAGTGCGTTGGACGGGATCTCGCACATCATGATGATTTTCAGGCCATTCTCACCACGTTTGAGCCCCTGACGCGCCAGTTCGTCCACCACCGCTTTTGCCTGATCGACGGTACGCACGAACGGCACCATGATCTCAACGTTGGTCAGCCCCATCTCGTTACGAACGCGTTTCACCGCGTCGCACTCCAGCGCAAAGCAATCGCGGAAGCTGTCGGAAACGTAGCGACCGGCACCACGGAAACCGAGCATTGGGTTCTCTTCTTCCGGCTCGTAGCGCTCGCCACCCACCAGGTTAGCGTATTCGTTCGATTTGAAGTCAGACAGACGCACAATAACGCGTTTTGGATAAAACGCCGCGCCCAGCGTCGCGATCCCTTCGGTCAGACGGCCCACATAAAACTCTTTCGGCGAGTCAAAGCCTTTCATCATCTCGCGGATTTCATTTTGCAGCTTCGGTTCCTGGTCATCAAACTCCAGCAACGCCCGAGGGTGCACGCCAATCATACGGTTGATGATGAATTCCAGACGCGCCAGACCCACGCCTTCGTTCGGCAGGCAGGCAAAGTCAAACGCACGGTCCGGGTTGCCGACGTTCATCATGATTTTCAGCGGCAGATCCGGCATGGTATCGACGCTGGAACTGTTCACGCTAAAGTCCAGCAGGTCAGCGTAAACGTAGCCGGTGTCGCCTTCGGCGCAGGACACGGTGACTTTCTCGTCATCTTTCATGCGTTCTGTTGCATCGCCGCAGCCCACTACCGCAGGGATCCCCAGCTCACGGGCGATAATCGCCGCGTGACAGGTACGCCCGCCACGGTTAGTCACAATCGCCGCGGCTTTTTTCATGATCGGTTCCCAATCCGGGTCAGTCATGTCAGTGACCAGCACATCACCCGGTTGGATACGGTTCATTTCGCTAATATCGTGAATCACCTTCACGCTACCCGCGCCGATGCGATGGCCGATGGCACGGCCTTCAGCAACAATACGCCCCTGGGAATGCAGCGTATAACGCTCCATCACCTGTCCACGCGAACGCACGGTTTCCGGACGCGCCTGAACGATAAACAATTTACCGGTGTGGCCGTCTTTCGCCCACTCGATGTCCATCGGACGACCGTAGTGTTTTTCAATCTGGACGGCCTGTTTTGCCAGTTCCTGCACTTCATCGTTGGTCAACGAGAAGATATCGCACTGTTCCCGCGGCACGTCTTCAATACGCACCTGCTTGCCATGTTCCTGCGTCGGCGCGTAAACCATGCGGATCTTTTTCGACCCCATAGTACGGCGCACGATTGCCGGGCGATTAGCCGCCAGCGTTGGTTTGTGGACATAGAACTCATCCGGGTTCACCGCGCCCTGCACGACCATTTCACCCAGCCCCCACGCGGAGGTAATGAACACCACCTGGTCGAAACCAGATTCGGTGTCGATGGAGAACATCACGCCGGAGGATGCCAGGTCGGATCGCACCATCAGTTGGACGCCCGCCGAGAGCGCAACGCCGCGGTGGTCATAGCCCTGGTGAACGCGATAGGAAATCGCCCGGTCGTTAAACAGTGAAGCAAACACGTGCTTCACCGCCACCAGCACCGCATCGAAACCGTGGACGTTAAGGAAGGTTTCCTGCTGACCGGCAAAGGACGCATCCGGCATGTCTTCCGCTGTGGCGGAGGAGCGCACGGCAAAAGAGGCGTTGGAGTTATCCGCCGCCAGCTGGTTATATGCGTCGTGAATAGCCTGTTCCAGTTCGCTCTGGAAAGGAGTGTCGATGATCCACTGGCGGATCTGCGCGCCAGCTTTCGCCAGGGCGGTAACGTCGTCAATATCGGTGTCATCCAACAGTTGATAGATCTGCTGGTTCACGCCGCTCTGGTCGAGGAACTGATTAAACGCATCGGCAGTGGTGGCAAATCCGTTGGGTACAGAAACTCCCATCCCGGACAGATTCGTAATCATTTCACCCAAGGAGGCATTTTTGCCTCCAACTCTGTCTACATCATTCATGCCGAGTTGGTTGTACCAAAGCACCAGCGGTGACGAGCCATTGTTGGACATCGAGACAATCCTTTTTAGATTAAAGAAGCAGTGATAAGTAACGACTGACTACTCAAAATATCCTCGCATATTTAAACTGCTGAAAAAAACGGTGAATCGTGTAAGCAAATTATTTTTTACTTTTTAGGATTGATTCCCGTTAATTCATAACCTACTGATTAGGCTAAAAAGCCACAATAACCGACGGTATATTGACCAGCTCGTAAAAATGAAATGGGCATTTCATTAAAAATAAAAATACCATTTCATTTTTAATTTAAGGACAAGCATCGTCAGGTTGTGTTTAAATTTAATTTACGCTTTCAGGTAATTAACGGGGAAAGGCAAAATGGAAAACGCAGTCGATCGTCAGGTATTTTATATTTCCGATGGCACCGCTATTACGGCGGAGGTTCTCGGCCACGCGGTGATGTCGCAATTCCCGGTGGCGATAAACAGCATTACCCTGCCGTTCATTGAAAGCGAAAGCCGGGCGAAGGCGGTGAAGGAGCAAATCGACGCGATTTACCAGCAAACGGGCGTGCGTCCGTTAGTTTTCTATTCCATCGTTATTCCCGAAATTCGCGACATTATTCTGCAATGTGAAGGATTTTGTCAGGACATCGTGCAGGCGCTGGTCGCCCCCTTACAGGAAGAACTTAAGCTTGATCCCACCCCTATTGCTCATCGTACTCACGGCTTAACGCCCGGTAATCTCACCAAATACGATGCGCGTATCGCGGCGATTGATTACACCCTGGCGCATGATGACGGTATTTCTCTGCGTAACCTCGATCAAGCGCAGGTAATCCTGCTTGGCGTCTCCCGCTGTGGAAAAACCCCCACCAGCCTTTATCTGGCGATGCAGTTTGGTATTCGCGCCGCCAACTATCCGTTTATTGCCGACGATATGGATAACCTCGTGCTGCCCGCGTCGCTAAAACCGCTACAGCATAAGCTGTTTGGCTTGACCATTAACGCCGAGCGTCTGGCGGCTATTCGCGAGGAGCGACGCGAAAATAGCCGCTACGCCTCAATGCGCCAATGCCGGATGGAGGTCGCGGAAGTTGAAGCGTTGTACCGCCGCAATCAAATACCGTGGATCAATAGCACCAATTATTCCGTAGAAGAAATTGCTACTAAAATCATGGACATCATGGGATTAAGTCGCAGAATGTACTAATACACTAGTACAATGCATCGAATTTGTTTATCATAGCAGTGTGATTGAGAGCACATTACGCTCCGCGCTTGAATTCAGCGGAGATTGGTTTATCGTGATGTGCATCACTTCCCAGCAAATTGGCTGGTGAGGCAACAAATTTCTGAGATCCCCATGAATAAGACCGATGAATTGCGTACGGCTCGAATTGAGAGCCTGATTACGCCTACTGAACTTGCCGAGCGTCACCCGGTATCAGCGGACGTTGCGGCGCACGTGACCGCTTCACGCCGACGGATTGAGAAGATCCTCAACGGTGAAGATCGCCGCCTGCTGGCGATTGTTGGCCCCTGCTCTATCCACGATCTTGATGCTGCCATCGATTATGCCCGCCGTTTACAAGTGCTGCGTGAAAAACACCAGGGCGAGCTGGAAATCGTCATGCGCACCTATTTCGAAAAGCCGCGTACGGTTGTCGGCTGGAAAGGATTAATCTCCGATCCGGACCTCAACGGTAGCTATCGCGTCAATCACGGTATTGAGCAGGCGCGTAAACTGCTGCTACAGGTCAACACGCTTGGCGTCCCAACCGCTACCGAGTTTCTCGATATGGTGACCGGTCAGTTTATCGCCGATCTCATTAGCTGGGGCGCAATTGGCGCGCGGACCACGGAGAGCCAGATTCACCGCGAAATGGCTTCCGCTCTCTCTTGTCCGGTTGGTTTTAAAAACGGTACCGATGGTAATACGCGCATTGCGGTTGACGCCATTCGCGCCTCTCGCGCCAGCCATATGTTCCTGTCGCCGGATAAAAATGGCCAGATGACCATTTACCAAACCAGTGGTAATCCTTACGGTCATATCATCATGCGTGGGGGGAAGAAACCGAACTACCATGCCGACGATATTGCCGCTGCCTGCGATACGCTGCATGAATTCGATTTGCCGGAACATCTGGTGGTCGATTTCAGCCACGGCAACTGCCAGAAGCAGCACCGCCGCCAGCTGGAAGTGTGTGACGATATTTGCCAGCAGATCCGCAATGGTTCTTCGGCGATTGCCGGTATTATGGCGGAAAGTTTCCTGCGTGAAGGTACGCAGAAAATCGTCGCCGACCAACCGCTCACCTACGGTCAATCGATAACCGATCCTTGCCTGAGTTGGGAAGATACCGAACTGCTGCTGGAAAAACTGGCCTCCGCGGTCGCCACCCGCCTGTAACATCCTCAGCCCGCCGCACTACGGCGGGCGCTTTACGCTCACCATTTATAGTACTAAATAAAACTTGCGGTTAACTCGCTGAATATTGATAATGGTTATCATTGTTACATTGATTTTCATTATAAAAATGTCGCTAATGGATACCTGCGCAGAATTAGAACCGCAAAAGGATAATACGCCTCGCCCGCTCTCCAGCGATCGCCGGATCGACAGTCAGGTGCTGTTAGGTCAGGAAGGCCGCGTGATCATCGAACATGGTGAACATCAATATTTATTGCGTCAAACTCAGGCAGGAAAACTCATTTTAACGAAGTAGCTACACCACCCGGATGGCAGTGCAGCTAGTGCCGGATTAGCTCGAACAGCTGACCTCGAGATGTTTACCCCAGTCCGGCGGACGGCGGCTGTAATCATCCTGGCGATCGCACCACGGAGAGCGCAGCGCTTCATGTAAACGGTGTAATTCCTGATAGTCGCCTTGCTCTGCCTGTTCAATCGCCCGCTGGGCCAACCAGTTACGTAACACAATGGACGGGTTAGCCTGTTTCATCGCGCGTTGACGCTGAGAATCATCAATCTCTTCTTGCTGCAGACGAGTTCGATACTGCGTGAACCAGCTATCAAACGCGGCTCTATCGATAAACTCATCACGCAGCGATGATGCCGCACTGTGTTGTTCAGTTGCGCTCAGCAGGCGGAATGTCAGGGTATAATCACTGCCCTCACGTTTCATCAATGCATACAGCCCATTGAGCAGATCGTTATCTCCCTGCTCTTCGCTAAATAGCCCCAGCTTTTTACGCATCCGCTGACCATACTCGCGGAACAACGTTTGCTGATAGGTATCCAGCGCCGCGTTCAAGGCATCGACTTCAATGAACGACGACAGCGACTGTGCCAGACGCTGCAAATTCCATAGCCCCACGGCAGGCTGATTATCAAAGCGGTAGCGTCCCTGATGGTCCGAGTGGTTACAGATATATTCCGGCTGATAATCATCCACGAAACCAAAGGGGCCGTAGTCGAGCGTCAGCCCAAGAATAGACATGTTATCGGTATTCATCACGCCATGCGCGAAACCGACGGTCTGCCAGCGAGCAATCATCAGCGCCGTACGCGTGACCACATCGTGGAACCACAGCGAGTAGCGTTCCGGCTCATTCTGCAAATGCGGCCAGTGATGACGGATGGTGTAGTCCGCCAGCTTACGAACGTTGTCCATGTCACGACGATAATAGAAATGTTCAAAATGACCGAAACGGATATGGCTCTCGGCAATACGCATCAGCATCGCGCCGGACTCAACGGTTTCACGTTGGATTGGCGTATCGCTGGCAACTATTGCCAGCGCACGAGTCCCAGGAATCCCCAGATAATGCATTGCTTCAGAGGCCAGACTTTCGCGCAGCGTGGAACGCAGCACCGCACGACCATCGCCCATCCGCGAGTACGGTGTCAGCCCTGCGCCTTTAAGATGCCAGTCAACCGTTTTGCCGTTTTCGAGTTGCTGCTCACCCAGTAAAATGCCACGGCCGTCGCCTAACTGCCCGGCCCAAACGCCGAACTGGTGGCCGCTATAGACCTGCGCCAGCGGCGACATGCCCGGCAGTAGCTGTTCACCGCCCCAGACTCCGGCCCCATGTTCTGGGGTAAAGAGCGCGGCGGGAATGGCTAACTCATTGGCAAGCGGCGCGTTATGCCAGACCACACGGGCATTGTGTAGCGGCGTGGGCTGTTGCGCGCTGTAAAATTCTGGCAGCTCATCGCGCCAGCGGGTGTTAAATGACAGGTTCATGGTTCCTCCTGCCCGTAGTGTATTGGGTTACTGTACGTTAAACACCCGAGGAAGTGCAGGGTTATTGTTGCGCTAATGTTATTAATGACGATTCAGGCACCACGGGCCACAAACTTCCCAGCATTCCACTAAAGCCGAAAGACTCCACACGCTGGCGAAGAATTTCGTCATCAATGCCGGAAATCATAATCGCCCGACAATAGGGTTGTATCTGACTTACGATGGCACGCATAAATGGCTCAAAGGAGCCCAACCTCGCCTGACGCTGGACAAAATTTCTGTCGAGCACCACGCGACTAAATAGCCCTGCGAAGACGGCTTTGGTCGATGCATCACCGGAGCCAAAGTCGCTGAGTACCAGCGGGAAGCGCTGGCATAATCTGGCGAGCGGATGATTTTCATCAACCTGATTGAGCCCAGGGAACCCTTCGCTTACGGCCAGTTCCAGAAAGGAGAAACGCTCGACGTTGGCCGCCAGCTCATCATCAGTGAGCAGCGCGTCAACAACGCCAGGAGGAATAGTGACCCACGCTTTCAGGCCGTGCTGGAGAAAAAACAGCTGGCAGGTAGTCAAAAGATCCAGTTTCTCAAGGAATAAAGCGATTTCTTCTTGCGCGGTAAGTCGTGGTAGAACGAGGCTAGTCGGAATACGAACGTGGTTATTAACACCGCTAAACTGGCTGACAACTTTCAGGCCAACAAGCTGTCCCCCATTATTCCTGGCGGGAAGAAAAAACAATTGAGAACAATACGTATTATCCAACGATACAATCATTGCGACTGCCCTTCACTAAAAGTCATGTCCGGGTTCCTGAAGTCACAAAGCGAAAACCTACGGTAATGGATACTGTGTTTATTCCTTTCATCGGTTCCTTGTTATTTCATTTGTCCGTCACTGGATCGTAATGATTGTAATCGAAACTAATGGATTAACACAATCAACCTTAAGTTCCATGATCTCGACCAACAAAATGAGAATATCGTTCGTGATTTAATTTAAATTAAATCGACTATGTAAAAAAGGAGGCATTTCGCCTCCTTCTCTTTTACTTAAATTCGCCTGGCCTGCCAAAAATTCTTTCGCCAGTAGACATTGTCGAGGGAGGAGCGCGTGACCCCCTGGCTGGTTGAGGCATGGATAAACTGATTGTCCGTGTCGTAAATACCGACGTGTAGGCCGCTTTCACCTGCCCCCGTCTTGAAGAACACCAGATCGCCTGGCAAGAGATCGTCTTTATCTATCTCGGTACCTATTTTGGCCTGCTGCCGGGTTTCCCTTGGAAGACGCATTTCAAATTTATCGCGGAAAGTGACCAGCACGAAGGCCGAGCAATCTACCCCTCGACGATTCATGCCACCGTAGCGATAAGGCGTACCGTGCCAGTGCTGTAACTGATCGTTTAAGCTCGCTATAACGGTAATGGAATCCGCGAGTCGTGGATTCGGCGGTGGCGGACGATGACTGCTACAGCCAACTAAAATGAATGCCACGAGAAAAAGTGTCCAGAAACGCATATCCAGCGCATCCTCTATTTTTATAATCAGCCAACAAATTATATCGATAAGCGATCGGCTGGCAAGCAATGACCGCCACCCGAGGCTGAGTATGGATTATTTTTCACCGCTATCAGCATAAACGAGCCATTGATGGCCCGCTATTTCCAGCTTCTGGAAAGTCATATTATAGGCCGTCGCTAAATTTTCCGGCTGTAATACGGCGTCAGTTCGACCGCTGGCAATCAATTGTCCAGCGCATAATAACCACACCCGGTTGGCATGCCGTAAAGTGTAGTTAAGATCGTGGCTGCTCATGATGATTGTCACGCCTGCGGCGCACAACTCAGCTAACAGCTTATCCAGCGCGGCCTGCTGGGCGACATCCAGGCTGTTCATCGGTTCATCCAGTAACAGAAGTTGCCCCTGCGCATTATCCCATGGGGAAATCTGTAACATCACCGCCGCAAGCCGGACCCGCTGCCACTCGCCGCCTGAAAGCTGGCTGACGTTACGCCCCAGCTTATTACTCAGCCCTAGCGCCTGCGTGACATGATCCGCAAACGATGATTTTTCACTGTCGTGTTGATGCAGCATCAGAAACTGCCAGACGGGCATGGCAAACGGAGGCGTCTGGTGTTGGGACAGATAGGCCCGGTGGCGCGCCAGCGCAGAAGCAGTCCACGCATCCAACGGCTGTCCGTTGAGCGTCACCACACCTTGGCCCCGGCTCAATCCGGCCATTCTCGCCAGCAACGTACTCTTTCCCGCTCCGTTCGGCCCAACGAGATGGATAATCTCGCCGCGACCAACGTCAACGCTAACGTTTTGTAGCCGAACGTTTTCGCTGACGTCCTGAAGCTGCATCAGAGGCATCATGACTGCGCGAGTGCCTGCTTGATGGCGGCCATCAGCGTTGGGTCATCCGGCGTCATATCCGGAGAGAAACGGTTGATAACCTCGCCATTACGGCCAATTAAAAACTTCTCAAAATTCCACAGGATATCGCCCGGTTGTGCCGGTGCACGTCCTTTACTGGCCATACGCTCATAGAAGCCACTGCCTTCAGGCGCGATGGCATCCGGCGCGATATGGGTTAGCTGAGCGTACAGCGGATGACGCCCGTCACCGTTGACCTCAATTTTGCTAAACAGCGGGAACGTTACGCCATAAGTCGTGCTGCAGAAGGTCTTAATCTCTTCTTCGCTGCCCGGTTCCTGTCCAAGGAACTGGTTGCAAGGGAACCCCAGCACGCTAAAACCTTCGCTCTGTAGCGAAGTCTGCAAGGCTTCCAGCTGCTCATACTGCGGCGTCAGGCCGCATTTAGAGGCGACATTCACAATCAGCAGCACTTTGCCTTTATAGCTTTCGAGAGTCGTGCTTTCACCATCAATCGTGGTGACAGGGGTGTTCAAAATCGTGGTTTGCATAGCATCCTCTTTTCAGGTTAAGCCGGGTCTAACGCCCGGACTTTAATAGTAACCAGATAAATACCGGCGCGCCTAGCGTCGCCGTCACAACACCTATTGGCAGTTCCGCGGCAGACAGTGCCAGCCGGGCGACAATATCGGCAAACAGGAGCGTACTGGCCCCTGCTAGCGCACTGGCGGGCAACAGCACGCGATGGTCAGTCAGACCGCACAGACGCAGCATATGCGGCACCACCAACCCAATAAAGCCGATTGCACCCGCTAACGCTACGCTCACGCCCACCAGCCAACCGGTAGCCATAACCAACAGCTTGCGCCACAGCGCAATGGGCACGCCGAGCTGAAGCGCTGAGGTTTCACCCAGCGCCAGCAGATTGAGCGGCTGAGATTGCAGGCAGACCCACACCATGACGGGCAATAGCGCCACCATCAGCCACAGCTGTTGCCAGTCAACGCCACCAAACCCACCCATCATCCAGTACATCAGCTGGCGCAGATCAAACGATGTTGAGAAGTAGACCGCCCAGGTCATCAACGCGCTACAGATAATCCCCAGTGCGACCCCTGCCAGCAGCAATCGACTGGTAGACAAGTGCCTGCGCGCAAAACGCATTAAAATAGCGGTGATAAACAGCGCCCCCGCAATGGCCGCAAGCCCTGGAACCCATCCGGGTAAAACGCCCTGGCCTAGCATAATGACCGCAATCAACCCCACGCCCGCGCCGTTAGACACACCAAGCAAACCGGGTTCGGCAAGCGGGTTTTCAAATAGTGCCTGCATAACGGCACCGCAAAGCGCAAGCGACGCGCCAACCAACATCACGGCAAACGTGCGCGGCAGGCGAATCTGCCAGATAAAAAGCTGCCCTTTTGCGCTAAACCATTCGCTGGGCGCAATCCATTGATCACCGGCGCACAGACCGATGATCAGCATAAACAGGAGCACCAGCGTCAGGGCGGTAAGCCAGCGGCGGTTTCTCCGCTGCTGTTGATGTACGTAGTCCTGCATAATTACCCGTAAGCACGTAGAGAAGCATTTGATTTTACGGTGGATGTGCCACCTAAGAAAAGAAAAAGGCCGCGAATGCGGCCTTTTTAGTTAGTTCAGATTACTCTTCTTTGGGTGTTGCGTTTTCGACCCGGCTTTTTAACTTCTGTCCTGGTCTGAAGGTCACCACACGCCGGGCTGTAATGGGAATATCCTCACCCGTTTTCGGGTTACGTCCCGGGCGTTGATTTTTATCACGCAAATCAAAGTTACCAAAACCGGATAGCTTTACCTGCTCGCCGTTTTCCAGAGCGCGACGGATCTCCTCAAAAAACAGTTCTACCAGTTCTTTGGCATCCCGCTTGCTAAGCCCAAGCTTATCAAACAGATATTCTGACATTTCAGCTTTTGTAAGCGCCATAGGTTCAATCCCTCAATGATGCCTGGAATCGCTCTTTTAATGCCTCTACACATTTGGCGACGGTAGCGGCAATCTCCTCTTCTTCGAGTGTACGGCTGGTATCTTGTAAAATCAGGCTGATAGCAAGGCTCTTGTAGCCCTCCGCAACACCCTTACCACGGTACACGTCAAATAAGTTTACGCCAACTATCTGATTTACGCCAACTTTCTTACATTCGTTTAAAATATCAGCAGCAGGCACATTTTCAGCAACCACAACGGCGATATCGCGACGGTTCGCCGGGAAGCGAGAAATGTCCTTCGCCTCAGGAACCACGCGGTCTGCAAGCTTGTTCCACTCTAGTTCGAATGCCAGCGTACGACCATTCAGATCCAGTTTACGCTCAAGCTCAGGGTGAATAACACCAATGAAACCAATGCGTTCACCTTTCAGATAAATCGCCGCAGACTGCCCCGGATGCAGCGCCGGGTTAGCTTCCGCTTTAAACTCAATTTCAGACAATTTACCGGTCAGGTCGAGAACGGATTCCAGATCGCCCTTCATATCATAGAAATCAACGGTCTCTTTTGCCAGGTTCCAGTGCTCTTCATAGCGGTTGCCGCAGATAACCCCACCCAGCATCACGTCCTGACGAATGCCCAGCGGCGCTTGCGTATCCGGAACGAAACGCAGGCCGGTTTCGAAAATACGCACACGGTTCTGCTGGCGGTTCTGGTTGTATACCGCAGTCGACAGCAGGCCGGTCAGCAGAGACAGGCGCATCGCAGACATTTCGCTGGAGATAGGGCTTGGCAGAATCAGCGCTTCTTCACCCGGATGAACCCATTGCTGAACTTTCGGGTCAACGAAGCTGTAGGTGATCACTTCCTGGTAGCCTTTATCGTTCAGCATTGTTTTCACACGCTTGAGCGACAGATTGGCTTCTTTATGGCTACCCATCACCAGACCCGCCTGTACTGGCTCGTTCGGGATGCTGTTATAGCCGTAAACACGCGCCACTTCTTCAACCAGGTCTTCTTCGATTTCCATATCGAAGCGCCAGGTCGGTGCAATGGCCTGCCATTGGTCCTGACCGACGGTCACTTCACAACCCAGACGGGTCAGGATATCCGTAACCAGGTCATCAGCAATATGATGGCCAATCAGGCGATCCAGTTTGCTACGGCGCAGCGTGATAGAGGCACGCTTCGGCAAGGTCGCTTCGCTGGTCACATCAATGATTGGGCCGGCGTCACCACCACACAGGTCGAGCAGCAGACGGGTGGCGCGCTCCATCGCTTTGTACTGCAGAACCGGATCTACGCCGCGTTCATAGCGGTGAGAGGCATCGGTGTGCAGACCATAACGACGCGCGCGGCCGGTGATAGACAGCGGGCTGAAGAAAGCGGATTCCAGCAGTACGTTCTGAGTTTCATCGTTCACGCCAGAATGTTCACCACCAAAGATACCGGCCATCGCCAGCGCTTTGTTGTGATCAGCAATGACCAGCGTATCGGCGCTGAGTTTTGCTTCGGTGCCATCCAGCAGAACCAGGGTTTCACCCTCTTTTGCCATACGCACTTTGATCCCGCCTTCGATGCGATCTTTATCGAACGCATGCATTGGCTGACCCAGTTCCAGCAGCACGTAGTTGGTGATGTCAACAACTGCGTCGATAGAACGGATGCCACAACGACGCAGCTTCTCTTTCATCCACAGCGGGGTTGGTGCTTTAACGTTAATACCTTTCACGACGCGCCCCAAGTAGCGTGGGCAGGCATCAGCGGCTTCAACGTCAATCGGCAGAACATCAGCAATCGTTGCCGCAACCGGCGCAATTTCCGGCGCGTTCAGCGGCAGCTTGTTCAGCACGGCGACGTCGCGTGCCACGCCGATGATACCCAGGCAGTCGGCGCGGTTTGGCGTCACGCTAATTTCGATGGTGTTGTCATCAAGTTTCAGGTATTCACGGATATCGGTACCCAGCGGCGCATCGGCCGGCAGTTCAATGATACCGTCATGGTCGTCAGAAATACCCAGCTCGGAGAATGAGCACAGCATCCCTTCAGACGGCTCACCGCGCAGTTTGGCGGCTTTAATTTTGAAGTCACCTGGCAGTACTGCGCCGATAGTCGCCACTGCAACTTTCAGGCCCTGACGGCAGTTTGGCGCACCGCAGACGATGTCCAGCAGGCGCTCGCCGCCGACATTCACTTTTGTCACCCGCAGCTTATCGGCGTTCGGATGCTGGCCGCATTCAACCACTTCACCGACCACAACACCGTTAAAGCTGCCGGCAACCGCTTCAACGCCGTCAACTTCCAGACCAGCCATGGTGATTTGCCCTGACAGCGCTTCGCTATCAATGGCTGGATTTACCCATTCGCGTAACCACAGTTCACTGAATTTCATTGTTTTGTCCTGCCCTTATTTAAACTGTTTGAGGAAACGCAGATCGTTTTCGAAGAACGCACGTAAATCGGTGACGCCGTAACGCAGCATGGTCAAACGCTCCATACCCATACCGAACGCGAAGCCGGAATAGACTTCCGGGTCGATACCGACGTTACGCAGAACGTTCGGGTGCACCATGCCGCAGCCCAGGACTTCCAGCCATTTGCCGTTTTTACCCATAACATCTACTTCAGCGGATGGTTCGGTGAACGGGAAGTAGGACGGACGGAAACGAATCTGCAGATCTTCCTCAAAGAAGTTGCGCAGGAAATCGTGCAGCGTGCCTTTCAGGTTGGTAAAGCTGATGTTTTTATCAACAATCAGACCTTCCATCTGATGGAACATCGGGGTGTGCGTCTGGTCGTAGTCGTTACGATACACGCGGCCCGGAGCGATAATACGGATTGGCGGCTCTTGCCCTTTCATGGTACGGATCTGTACGCCAGAGGTCTGAGTGCGCAGCAGACGCGTTGCATCAAACCAGAAAGTGTCGTGGTCAGCACGTGCTGGGTGATGCTTAGGGATATTCAGCGCATCGAAGTTATGGTAGTCATCTTCGATTTCCGGCCCCGTTGCAACGGTAAAACCGAGCTCACCGAAGAAACTTTCAATACGGTCGATGGTACGCGTAACCGGGTGCAAGCCACCATTTTCAATACGACGACCCGGCAGGGAGATATCGATAGTCTCCGCGGCCAGACGGGCATTTAGCGCGGCATTTTCCAGAGCTGCTTTACGCGCGTTAAGCGCCTGCTGCACTTGCTCTTTCGCTTCGTTAATCACCGCACCCGCTGCTGGACGCTCTTCCGGCGGCAGCTCGCGCAGGGTAGTCATCTGAAGGGTCAGGTGCCCTTTCTTGCCCAAATATTCGACGCGGACATTGTCTAACGCGGCAACATCTGAAGCCTGGTTAATGGCGGCCGTTGCACTGGCAACCAGCTCTGCGAGATGTGACATGGTTTTCCTCGTTATGTGGCGATATTCACTAGTCGCTCGTATATACGCAAAATCATTCAAGTTGTATCAAGGCGGCAAAAGAGCAAATCCTCAGGAGCGTACATTAGTACGTAACTGGGGTGAGCAAATGCAGCCAACACAGAGAAAACTTGAAGGATGACACGTATAAAAAAAGCCTCCACCAGGGAGGCTTTTAGGCGCTGTTTTCCGTTTCTTCTTTCACGCGCAAGCCTCCTGGATTCAGGTGCTAAAGTAAAAAAAGAAGCGGAAAATAGCAGCATTCATGCTTGCGTTACCTTGTGTGGTAAGAAACGTAGAACCTTTATTGAAAGGGCTACGGGAATAAATGTCAACGTAATGATGCAGTTAAAATGAAAAGAGGGAGACTAGCTCCCTCTTCCAACCGGCTTACGCCAGTGCTGCTTTCGCTTTTTCAACTAACGCGGTGAACGCGATTTTGTCGAATACTGCGATGTCAGCCAGGATCTTACGGTCGATTTCAACAGAGGCTTTTTTCAGGCCGTTGATGAATTTGCTGTAAGAAATACCGTTCTGACGTGCTGCTGCGTTGATACGCGCAATCCACAGTTGACGGAACTGACGCTTTTTCTGACGACGGTCACGATAAGCGTACTGACCTGCTTTGATAACAGCCTGGAAGGCAACGCGGTATACGCGAGAACGCGCACCGTAGTAACCTTTAGCTTGTTTCAAAATTTTCTTGTGACGTGCACGGGCAACTACACCACGTTTTACGCGAGCCATATGTGCTCTCCTGTATCTATTCTAATTAAAAAGTTAAAAGGGTTAACGACTTATGCGTACGGCAGGCACGCGATTACCAGGCCCAGATCGCCTTTAGAAACCATGGCTTTTGGACGCAGGTGACGTTTACGCTTGGTAGCTTTTTTGGTCAGAATGTGACGCAGGTTAGCGCGCTTGTGCTTAAAACCACCTTTACCGGTTTTTTTGAAGCGCTTAGCAGCACCGCGTACGGTCTTAATTTTTGGCATTTTAATAACTTCCACTTCGCATTGTTAATAAACGAAACGTAGGCGAACAGTACCTGTGAAGCCCGAAGGCTCCACAGACATTGCTACTTGAAGGCCTTACTGTTTCTTCTTAGGAGCGAGCACCATGATCATCTGGCGGCCTTCGATCTTCGTAGGGAAGGATTCGACTACTGCCAGTTCACTCAGATCGTCACGGACGCGCGTAAGCACTTCCATACCAATCTGTTGGTGGGCCATTTCACGACCGCGGAAACGCAGCGTGATCTTAGCCTTATCGCCCTCTTCGAGAAAGCGTACCAGGCTGCGGAGTTTTACCTGGTAGTCGCCATCATCGGTACCAGGACGGAATTTGATTTCCTTAACCTGGATAACTTTTTGCTTTTTCTTCTGTTCCTTAGAAGACTTACTTTTTTCATAAAGGAACTTGCCGTAGTCCATGATACGACAAACTGGCGGTTCGGCGTTAGGGCTGATTTCAACTAAATCTACTCCAGCTTCTTCAGCTTTTTCGATAGCTTCTCTCAGACTCACAATACCCAAAGCTTCGCCTTCCAGACCTGTTAAGCGAACTTCCAGGGCGCGAATCTCGCCATTGATACGATTCGGACGTGCCGTTTGAACTCGTTTTCCGCCTTTAATACCTTATTCCTCCAGTTGTTTTAGACTGCGGCTGCGAATCTCTTGTTGCAGCTTCTCGATAACTTCATTTACGTCCAGGCTGCCCAAGTCTTTGCCACGACGGGTACGCACGGCAACTTTGCCTGCTTCTACCTCTTTGTCGCCACAGACCAACATGTAAGGGACACGACGTAAAGTGTGCTCGCGGATTTTAAAGCCAATCTTCTCATTTCTCAAGTCTGCTTTTACACGAATGCCCGCATTTTGCAGTTTACGGGTCAATTCGTTGACATATTCAGACTGAGAATCGGTAATATTCATTACCACAACCTGTACAGGAGCAATCCAGGTTGGGAAGAAACCGGCGAACTCTTCGGTCAGGATGCCAATGAAACGCTCCAGTGAACCAAGAATTGCGCGGTGAATCATCACCGGTACCTGACGTTCGTTGCTTTCGCCAATATAAGAGGCGCTCAGACGAGACGGCAGGGAGAAGTCTAACTGAACAGTACCGCACTGCCATGCACGATCGAGGCAGTCATAAAGGGTAAATTCAATTTTTGGACCGTAGAAGGCACCTTCACCCAGTTGATACTCAAACGGGATGTTGTTTTCTTCCAGCGCAACAGCCAAATCGGCTTCTGCGCGGTCCCAGGTTTCATCGCTACCGATACGTTTTTCCGGACGCGTTGAAAGTTTGACCACGATTTTCTCAAAACCGAAAGTGCTGTACATATCATAGACTAAACGAATGCACGCGTTCACTTCATCGCGCACCTGCTCTTCTGTACAGAAGATGTGGGCGTCATCCTGAGTAAATCCACGTACACGCATTAAACCATGCAGCGCACCTGACGGTTCGTTACGGTGGCAGCTACCGAACTCTGCCATACGCAGCGGCAGATCGCGGTAGGATTTCAGACCCTGGTTGAAGATTTGAACGTGCCCTGGGCAGTTCATCGGTTTGATACAGTATTCACGGTTCTCTGAAGAAGTGGTGAACATTGCATCTTTATAGTTATCCCAGTGGCCGGTTTTTTCCCACAGCACACGGTCCATCATGAATGGACCTTTTACTTCCTGATACTGGTACTCTTTGAGCTTAGAGCGCACGAAGGTTTCCAGTTCACGGAAGATAGTCCAGCCGTCGTTATGCCAGAACACCATACCCGGCGCTTCTTCCTGCATATGATACAGGTCGAGCTGCTTACCGATTTTACGGTGGTCGCGCTTCGCCGCTTCTTCAAGACGCAGCAGATAGGCATTGAGGGCTTTTTTGTCCGTCCATGCGGTACCATAGATACGCTGCAGCATCTTGTTGTCGCTGTCGCCGCGCCAGTAGGCACCAGCGGTTTTCATCAGTTTGAAGTTGTGGCAAAAACGCATATTCGGCACGTGCGGACCACGGCACATGTCGACATATTCTTCGTGATGGTACAAGCCAGGCTTGTCATCATGCGAAATGTTTTCATCAAGAATGGCAACTTTATAGGTTTCACCACGAGAGACGAAAGCATCGCGGGCTTCATGCCAGCTCACTTTCTTCTTGATGACATCATAGTTTTTCTCGGCGAGCTCGTGCATACGTTTTTCGAGCGCGTCGATGTCTTCCTGGGTCAGCGTGTGGTCAAGATCAACGTCGTAATAGAAACCGTTGTCGATAACCGGGCCGATCGCCATTTTGGTGTTTGGCCACAGCTGTTTGATAGCATGACCCAGCAGGTGCGCACACGAGTGACGAATGATTTCCAGACCCGCTTCATCTTTTACGGTGATGAGGGCAAGAGTGGCATCATTTTCAATCAGATCGGAAGCATCAACCAGTTCACCGTTTACGCGCCCAGCGATGGTGGCTTTTGCCAGGCCAGGACCGATGTCCAGAGCAACATCCATTGGGCTAACGGCTTGATCGTAATGGCGTTGGCTGCCATCAGGAAGAGTAATTACAGGCATTTAATGTCCTTATTTGCAGTGGTGCCCCACACGAAAGAGCACATACAAAATTAAATTATTTAGAAATACCAGACGGTTAAGTACGTTTCTGAGCTTCACTCTGCTAAGTGTGTACAAAGGACGAACAAAATCCAAAATGTACTCGCACTAACTATCTGATACCGAGCCATTAGTTTACACGTCGAGGACATGTCAGAAAAGCTTGAATTCAGTGTGAGGGTTCGCACTTTTTCTTATCGGCGATAAATGACGCGATTCAACGTGACGTGCCCTGCTCTACCGACGACATATAGATAGGCTCAGTTGACTGCTATAAAAGCAGCGCTGAACCAACCCGGAGAATGAATTCCCCAGCAAAGGGGGGGATTAACTGAATTGGAACACCTGGGATACCCCTAGTTTGAAAAGCACCGGACCGTTTAAGGGGGATCTCAAACCGTCGGGTCTTGACGAAGAAGAATCATCGTTCAGGAATGAAGGCTGAGAAAACCTGGGAAAGGAACATGCTCATAGGGAAAATGGCATAAGCAAAATTATAGGTATTTTTTTACTGCATCCAATATTTCCTGGGTTGCCAGTTCTCTGTCTGTGGCCACATACACAACCCCATGATCTCCCGTTAGGGAAGGAAAACCTGCTGACATGATTTGCAGCTCTATCCCCTCACCGTTTGGATACTCTTGCCGTATAGACGTAATATTTTTACGCACGGTGATAACTTTACAGGGTTCCGCATTAAAAAGAACAATGACCTTTTTCATCTATTGCCATGACTCCATCGTTCGTATTCACCAGGCATATCATTTTTATGAAGGCAGTCCTGAGGACTGAACCCTGGTAACTACGGCCTCATTAAACATCATGTTTGTTTTGCAGAAAATACACTTTGCACCGAATGGATTTTTCTCTGAAACATCAAAGATTGAAGTTCGGTACTGAGAGCCATGACAACATGGACATCTGAAATGAATATTTAGATTAATAATATATACCTCATTGATGACAATCACCTGCCGCCATCATCCCAACGTACTGCACTGTTTAACATTATCAATTCAGGCAAATTATCGAGAATAAACACAAGCAACTATCCGATTAAACGTGTATGGTGGCAGTCCCTTAAATCAGGAAATGCCTATGTCCGGACGTAAAAACACACAATCCCGTCGCAATCACTTAGTCAAATGTTCATGCCCGAACTGTTCAAAAGATTCTGAACATAGTTTTAGTCGAGTTCAGAAAGGTTCCCAACTTGTCTGCCCGTACTGCAGTACTTTATTCAAATCGGCACAACGCTTCTAAAATCACGGCCTTGCCAAATGATGTGGATGAATAATGTTAAACCTACTCATTTGGCAATATAGTTTAGCAAGCACAGAGTTTTTTGTTTGGGATGTGTTCTCTTCTGACGGTCTAAGAAACTCCACCAACTCACTATTTTTCAAATCCTTAGCCTAAAGAGCTCAGTTTTTCTCACACCGCAACCTGCACATTTTCAGATCACAAGTGAACTAAAAAAAGCCAAGCTGTTGCTAAGCAAATTTATTTTACCCATTCAATTGTTAGGCCTGTCTACTCAGGAATAATCCGTCATCGTTATCGCAGACCTATAATTTTCATTTATCACACAGAATTAAATTCGTGGCTGCGAGGCCTTTATCACCGCTATGAATTGCAAATTCAACTTTTTGCCCTTCAAATAGCGTTTCTAAATTACCGCTATGGCGAGCAGAAAGACGAATCAATACATCCTTACTTCCATCAAGCGGAGAGATAAGACCAAAACCCTTGTCTTCGTTAAACCACTTAACCAAGCCTTTAATTCTTGAGGACATACTGACTCCTGTTGAGCATTTTTGAATTTTATGAAAACGTATCGTATTGAACGTATAGGCTCAAGGGAGGGGGTATCAGCGATAGCGCCTGGCTATGAGAACTGCTCAGTAAAATGTTTTACGTCCGTTGATATAGCGAACTAACCACTTCATTAATGCACGACTGGGTTCGATTAGCAAATTTTATTTTGGCCGTCCGGAAGCCTTCCTAAAAAATATCAATATAAAAATAGCTTTTAATATTTTTTGCGCGTATATTAATTGCGTGTTTTTAACAAGGAATTTACTTGTCTCATAAAATGACAGGAATTGTCAAAAGTTTTGACGTTATTAGTGGCAAAGGTCTCATCACCCCATCAGATGGTCGAAAAGACGTTTTACTCCACATCTCAGCCTTCTACAATAGTGAATCAGAATCACTCCAGCCAGGAATTCGTGTAGAGTTTTGCCGCATCAATGGCCTTAAAGGCCCTACCGCCGCAAATGTTTACCTATCATGATTGGCCGCGCATTCCCGCCACATTCGCATACACCAGCGTCTCAGCAAGTCGCCGCATCTTTTTTTCCCTTGTTTGGCTTGCTGTAGCAGTTAACCTGATTGCTGGCCACCCATGCTGTTGCAGAGGGCGTGAAGAATACTAAATACCACCAACTCCACCGGTGAAAGGCTGCCGTACAGTTTCCCCCGCAAAGGCCCCAATGCCCTTCCCTGCGTTCGTGGCTATTTTTGCCGGCGATTCTGGTACACTAAATCAACGCGTGAACGAAAAGGAGCGGACAATGCCAACAGACCGATTTGCCAAAAAGCACTGGAAAATGGTGCTGGTGCTGATAGCTATATGTGGAGCGATGCTGTTGCTCAGGTGGGCGGCGATGATATGGGGTGAATAAACGGTAAATCCTACCGTCGCTGAACGTCGGGAATGGAACACAAACTAACGTTATTGCCTGAACATTAAAACACAGATAGAAATGCTTTTTAAATATGTTCATTGACAATATGTGCGGAGAAAACTTATTTAGAATGACAATTTAATTACAAAAACTGAAGCTTGTTATTTTAAAAAAAATAATAGCAGCAAGAAAAACCGGTACCACTCTACCCGGTTTTCTCTGCCGGTATTAATAATCAATAGAAAATCAAATTATTACAGCACAGAATGATCAGGACCAGTCGCCTGCAACCAGGGTGTGTACGTTAAACGCATCATCCATAGATTGGCCGGTAGACTGAGAGCCCGGGGCGATGTTAGAGCCTGCTTCGACGTCATAGGCGCTGGAAATACCAACGTGCTGTGCAGTCGTTACGGTAGCGGTAGAACTGGCAGGCTGTGTTGCAGGTTCAGCAGCAAATACGCCGAAAGAGAGTGCCGACAGCAGAATAGCTGCAGATGCGATTTTGATATTTTTCATAATGTTTATTCTCTGACTTGATTAAGACTTTGAAACGCTAAGGCATCATATTGCCCTTGAACATAGTCTAGATCCAGATCACACTTTTGGCTAGTCAAAATATTTAGCTATTCGTGTCAAATTAATTGACCATATGTCAGAATTACCAAATGTGGAGATATTATGGAGAACTTGTATTTTTAATTAAATAAAACGCTGGTTGTTTTTAATAATAACACTTAACGATAAATATCAGAACACAGGCCGGGTATTCCCGGCCTGTTAATTGTTACATGGTATAACCCAAAGTCAGCGACGTACGGCGGTCAGTGTGGTTCGGCGCCGTTGCCGGTGGTTCAGAGTTCCAGGTCACGTTATAAGCGACCTTCAGACCAAAGTGTTCGTTAATAGCAACGCTCAACGCAGTCTCAGAGTTCACCGTAGTATCCTCTGCACCCAGCACAGAGACACCCTGGGTAAATTTCGTGGTATCCGTCATCTGCCAGGCGTAAGCGCCGGAAGCATAACCCAGCGGCTGAGTTTCCGTATTACCGTCGGTGTACTCATCGTAACGTACACCAGGACCAAATTCGAAACGTAAGCTGTGGATAGGACCATTCAGGAACTGATGACCATAACCAGCAGTAAAGACGTCACGCTCATGGTAGCCGTTGTAGCGGTCGGTCAACCAGCTTGCCTGACCAAACAGGTAATCCACGCTGGTCATGTTGTAACGACTACGTCCACCTGCTGAATACTTTTCAGAGGAGCGTTCATCATTAGCAGAGGTGTTGCTGGCTGCTCCCCACAGGGACCACGCAGTCGATTCACCATACCATGTCAGCGTAGTATCAGCAGTGGCGGAAGAACTTTTGGTATTGCCAGATTGCGCGAGGTAACCCGCATTAATATCGCCTTCAAAAGGCTTTTTAGCGGTGGTTGGGTCATCCATGACAGTAAAAACGGTATCACTGGCGGTTGCATACGCAGACGCAAACACGCCCCCCAGCAGCACAACCGCTACCGGTACTGTCTTCAAAAGCTTCATTTATTAAGAGTCCGTACAACAAAAAAGGAGACGATTTCGTCCCGGAAACTTTCGCGAGGATCAACGACGGGGTGGTCCATAGAAAGGCAATAAATTATAAAAAGGCACGTATAACATAGCAATCTTATTCTTCTGTCATTTTTTGAATAAGAACTACCTTAAAACATATTTAATTTTATAATGAAAATGAGAGATTGCTTACCATTCTCTATAAAAATCATACTGTTGTTGCTTTCTTTATCAGCCTGTAAGTGCCAGACTGAAACGCAATGGGGTTCAGTACAACCTAACGGCTTATAAAAGGAGGTTATCGGTATGGTAAAAATTTACACACTGACGCTCGCCCCTTCGCTCGACAGCGCCACTCAAACGCCACACATTTACCCAGAGGGCAAACTTCGCTGCACATCCCCGATCTTCGAACCCGGTGGTGGCGGAATTAACGTTGCCCGCGCAATCACTTTTCTCGGCGGTGAAGCCACGGCAATCTTTCCGGCTGGCGGTGCCACCGGCCAGCACCTGATAGACCTGCTACAGACGGAAAACGTCCCCGTCGAAAGCGTCGAAACGCAAGAGTGGACGCGTCAGAATCTTCATGTTCACGTTAATGCCAGCGGTGAGCAATATCGTTTTGTCATGCCTGGCGCAACGCTCAATCACGACGAACTACTGAGACTGCAGGAAAAAGTTTCGCAAATCCCAGCCGGTTCTTTGCTGGTTATCAGCGGCAGTCTCCCGCCGGGCGTTTCACTCGATGCGTTTGTCGCGCTGATAAAGGCCGCTCAACGGCAGGGGTTGCGCTGCATTATTGATAGCTCGGGTGATGCTTTAGCCGCCGCACTGGATATCGGCAATATCGAGTTAGTCAAACCCAACCAGAAAGAACTGAGTGCCCTGGTGCAGCGAGAGTTGATACAACCCGATGATGTACGTCTTGCCGCCCAGGAAATCATACGCAGTGGCAAAGCCCTGCGTGTCGTGGTCTCTTTGGGCGCGCAAGGAGCCCTGGCTGTCGATGCCAATAGCTGCGTGCAGGTCGTTCCGCCGCCAATTAAGAGCCAAAGTACCGTCGGCGCGGGTGATAGCATGGTGGGTGCGATGACCCTGAAACTGGCAGAAAATGTCTGTCTGAAAACCATGGTGCGTTATGGCGTCGCTGCAGGCAGCGCTGCCACGATTAATCAGGGAACGCGCCTGTGCTCGCGTGATAACACGCAAAAGATATTCGACTACCTGCAACAGCACTAAATGCTCAGTAAATCGGGCTCACGGGGCTACCCGTGAGTCGCGAAATGGCGGTAATCGACTATGCTAACAAAACTCGATTGTTAACAATGGAGTGCATCACGGTGGTTGATCCATCGTCGCGTAAGTGACCCACCCTACGTTCGTAGCAGAAACGGAATCATTTGGCCTGCGCTTTCAACACCTTTTTTATCCGTTGTGCGGTATAGCTCGAATTTTACCCTGTACTTATGCGCTAACCTTATGATATGGCAGAAAACATGGGGAGAGACATCATGTGGCAAGCGATCGGTAGCCTGTTAGGCGAGCAACTTGGAAGTGGCGAAATCGAACAGCGCAATGAACTGCCAGGCGGAGAAATCCATGCCGCATGGCATCTGAAGTATGCTGGGCGGGAGTTTTTCGTGAAATGCGATGAACGTGAATTACTGCCTATTTTTACTGCGGAGGCTGACCAGCTTGAGCTACTCTCCCGCAGTAAAACCGTGACCGTCCCGGAAGTCTTCGTCGTCGGTTCCGACCGCGACTACAGTTTCCTGGTCATGGAGTATCTGCCACCACGTCCGCTGGATGCGCATAACGCCTTTTTACTCGGACAGCAGCTTGCCCGTCTACATCAGTGGAGCGATCAGCCTCAGTTTGGCCTCGATTTCGATAACGATCTCTCCACCACACCACAGCCCAACGCTTGGCAGCGCCGCTGGTCGAACTTCTTCGCCGAGCAGCGTATCGGCTGGCAGCTTGAATTAGCCGCAGAAAAAGGAATGAAATTCGGAGATATTGACGCCATTGTTGAGCATATTCAGCAGCGACTGAGTGCACATCAACCGCAGCCTTCCCTGCTACATGGCGATCTATGGTCAAATAACTGTGCGCTGGGGCCAAATGGCCCATATCTGTTTGACCCTGCCTGTTATTGGGGCGATCGTGAGTGTGACCTGGCCATGCTGCCATTGCATCCGGATCAACCACCACAAATCTACGATGGCTACCAATCCGTTTCCCCGCTCCCTGCCGATTTCCTCGACCGCCAGCCGGTATATCAGTTGTATACCCTGATTAACCGAGCCATTCTGTTTGGCGGGCAACATCTGGTAGTGGCGCAAAAAGCATTGGATAACGTACTGGCTGCATAACGACAACGCCCCCTTTCGGGGGCGTTGTAATTAGTTCATCTGTACGCCTTTCAGGCGGAACTCAATATTCATAATCAACCCGGTACCCGGTTTGCCCGCTTCGTAACGCCATTTCCGCATCACGGTTTTGACATCGCGTTCAAACATGTTGGACGGTTGCGCTGACAGAATTTCAACATTATCAACGCGCCCATCGGCGGTTACATCAAATTTCACCCGCACCTTACCTTCAATGCGCAGCGCCTGTGCGCGCGTTGGATAACTAGGCTGCTGGCGATTCAGCGCCCGAGGCCCGGTAGGGGCATTCATCGACGGCGCGCTAGCTCCCGGCAGGTTATTCGCTACAGACCGTGCTGGCGGCGCTTCTTTATTCACCGTCGAGAGTGGACGCTGTTCAACCGGTTTCACTTCCGGCTTCGGCTGTTCAACTTTCACCGGCTTCGGTTTTGGTTTCGGCTTAGGCTTCGGTTTATGAATAACGACCGGCGCCTGCGGTACTTCAGGGATCGGTTCTGGATCTGGTTCCGGCTCAGGCTCGACCACTGGCTGCGGTTGAACCACAGCCTGAGGCGGTTCTAAATCAGCAGGAGCAACCATCGTGATGGTAATCGGCTGAGCGGGAGCCGGCAGTTCAATAACCTGATGTACCGAGGTATAAAGCAGACCAGCCACGACAGCACCGTGAATACCAACAGAGAGAAGCGTCGGCCATGGAAAGCGGCGAGGTAAATCAAGGGTCATTGCAGTCATAGTCGTTACAGTTGAAAAATGAGACCTCGATTTTAAATGCAAATAGCAATCATATTCAATAAGACATCTTATCTTCGGTCAACTTTCTCCCGTAGTTGACTAAAAAAACCGCGCAGGATCGCGACTTTTAACCACAACAAAACTTTGCATTGCAGTCATTAGCGCTTTCACTTAACGTGATCCGCAAATTATTTAAACAGGAGTTCCGCCCGTGCTTTACGTCATCTATGCCCAGGATATCGCCGACTCTCTTGAAAAACGGTTATCAGTACGCCCTGCCCATCTGGCACGATTGCAGTTATTACAGGATGAAGGACGGCTGCTTACCGCAGGTCCAATGCCTGCCGTCGACAGCAACGATCCCGGTGCTGCAGGTTTTAGTGGTTCAACGGTAATTGCGGAGTTTGAATCTCTGGAAGCCGCTCAATCCTGGGCGCAGGACGATCCGTATGTTGCGGCAGGCGTCTACCAGCAGGTTTGGGTTAAGCCATTTAAGAAAGTATTTTGATATACAAATATCGGAATACAAATCAATAAGATAATAAAGTTTACCGTTGACTTAAGAGCGCAAAAGGATAGGCCATATTTGCGCTCTTTGTAGTCGAATCTCAGCTGAAGTTAAAATTCTGATTGATCACGTGTAAATCATCGTGATGGAGCAACAATATATTATGGGAATTTGCCAGCGCTCTAGCTGAAGGTGTGTAAGTGTTATTCGTTACCACGGCGCCACGGTTCGCACGGTTTTTAGGTACGTACTCCACACCGACCCCATTGGAATGCACTGTAATCCTGCCAATTATAATGCTGATAAAAATAACTGCAATCAATGAGTTGCGTGGAATTCAGTGAAGCAAGCAGGAAGGAAGGTCTTTTGAGAAGTGTATTTGGGCATGCCCCTGACGCAACGCCAGCAAAAGAGACAGAGGGCACCATGAACGGTGCCCTTTTTTACCATCAGAGTTCGTAAATGGCGTAAAGCAGGCAATTGCGCTGCCGGCCGACAATGCACTTTCTGATGGAATGGATGCGCATGTTACGACGTGACTGAGATTCCAGCCAACGTGATTTACGACGGCTTGCTTGTCTCAGCATCCGCCAGCGCCCCACTTCGGGTCTACTACGCTTCATTTCTAACGCTCTTTCTAATAAAGACGGCTCATTATAGCCCCTTGCCAAATGCTGACCAGCGCTTTCTCGTCGCGTTTTTATTTGCCAGATGTCTCTCGATGCGTAAACTCTTAACAACTGGCTTTCAAAAGGATTTTCGAAATATGACAACCGTCTACACCGTAGTAAGTTGGATGGCTATTCTGGGGTACTGGTTGTTAATCGCCGGGGTAACATTACGTATTCTCATGAAGCGCCGTGCGGTGCCATCGGCAATGGCCTGGTTGCTTATCATTTATATCCTGCCGCTGGTCGGGATCATCGCCTATCTGTCTTTGGGCGAACTGCACCTTGGTAAACGTCGCGCCGAACGCGCTCGCGCCATGTGGCCCTCTACGGCGAAATGGCTCAACGACCTCAAAGCCTGTAAGCATATCTTTGCCGAAGATAACAGCCAGGTGGCGTCTTCGCTATTTAAACTCTGCGAGCGCCGCCAGGGTATTGCCGGTCTTAAAGGCAATCAGCTGCAGCTATTAACGGAAACCGACGACGTTATGCAGGCACTTATCCGTGATATCCAGCTCGCACGACATAATATCGAAATGGTTTTCTATATCTGGCAGCCCGGCGGCATGGCCGATCAGGTCGCGGAATCACTGATGGCTGCGGCGCGCCGCGGGGTTCATTGTCGCCTGATGTTAGATTCCGCTGGCAGCGTCGCTTTTTTCCGTAGCCCATGGGCTGCGATGATGCGTAATGCTGGGGTTGATGTCGTTGAAGCACTTAAGGTCAATCTAATGCGCGTATTTTTACGACGCATGGATTTACGTCAGCATCGCAAAATGATCATGATCGACAACTATATTGCCTATACCGGCAGTATGAATATGGTCGACCCACGCTTCTTTAAACAGGACTCCGGCGTCGGGCAATGGATCGATCTGATGGCACGTATGGAAGGACCAATCGCCACCGGTATGGGGATTGTTTATTCCTGTGACTGGGAAATTGAAACCGGCAAACGTATTTTACCGCCAACGCCGGATCTCAATATCATGCCGTTTGAGGAGGCCAGCGGCCATACCATTCAGACAATCGCTTCGGGCCCGGGCTTCCCGGAAGATTTAATCCATCAGGCGTTACTGACCGCAGCTTATTCCGCACGCGAATACCTGATAATGACCACCCCCTACTTCGTCCCCAGCGACGACCTGCTGCATGCCATCTGTACCGCAGCGCAGCGCGGTGTGGACGTCAGCATTATTATGCCGCGCAAGAATGATTCGGTGCTGGTCGGCTGGGCCAGCCGCGCATTCTTTACCGAACTACTGGCGGCCGGGGTCAAAATTTATCAGTTTGAAGGTGGTCTCCTGCATACCAAGAGTGTGCTGGTCGATGGGGAACTCAGCCTTGTTGGCACAGTGAATCTCGATATGCGCAGTCTGTGGCTCAATTTTGAGATAACGCTGGTCATCGACGACGCTGGATTTGGCGCCGATCTTGCAGCCGTTCAGGACGATTATATTTCACGCTCGCGCTTGTTAGATGCGCGGTTGTGGGTGAAACGTCCCTTCTGGCACCGTATTGCCGAGCGGCTGTTTTACTTCTTCAGCCCGTTGCTGTAAAACGTGCCCATCAGAACTTAACAGGTAGTCATTATGGATATGGATTTGAACAATCGCCTGACCGAAGATGAAACGCTCGAACAGGCCTACGACATTTTTCTCGAACTGGCTGGCGATAATCTCGACCCAGCGGATATCATTCTTTTCAACCTGCAGTTTGAAGAGCGCGGCGGTGCTGAACTGTTTGATCCGTCTGAAGACTGGAAAGAACACGTCGATTACGACCTTAACCCTGATTTCTTCGCAGAAGTCGTGATTGGCCTGGCCGAGACCGATGGCGGCGAATTAAACGATATTTTCGCACGCGTTCTGCTGTGTCGCGAAAAAGACCACAAACTCTGTCATATTCTCTGGCGTGAGTAAAAAATCAGGGCAGCGACGCTGCCCTTTTTTATATCCGTATTCATACCGTCTATAGCTTATTCGGCAAGGCGGTACCGCATGAATTACAGTAATGGGCCCGAGGCTCGTGGTCGCGCTGTTTACAATGTGGACAAACGCGCTCCTCGCGGCGCTTTTGGAACTCATTGGTCAACTGCGCGCTAATAATCCCGGTCGGAATCGCAATCACGGAATAGCCGATTAAGATAAGAACAGAGGCCACCATTCTACCTGCCGCCGTATGCGGCGTAATATCGCCATAGCCGACCGTCGTCACCGTCACAATCGCCCAATACACCGACGTGCTAAGAGTGGTAAAGCCGTTCACTGGCCCTTCAATGCCGTACATCAACGACCCAGCCACAATCATGACGATGCCAATGAAAGCGTAGAACAAAATCAACTGATGGCGAGAGTTGACGATAGCGCCCCATAAGCTATTCAGCGCCGGCATAAGCCGCAACAGCTTCAATATTCGCAGTACGCGAATGACGCGCATCGCACGCCAGGCGAAGAGATATTCCACGCCAATTTGGGGCCATAGCATGATCACGTAAAACGGCAGAATGGTCGCGAGGTCGATAAATCCCCAAAAGCTGAACACGTAGCGCGCGGGGTTAGGCCAGCAGAAAAGCCGCAGGAAATATTCGCCAGTGAAGACCAGCGTAAAGGCAATTTCCAACCACACAAAAGCATGCCATTCATCGTAGGTCAAATGGTAGGTCGTGCCGATACCCGACTCAATAAAGATGGCGATGACGCTTAATAAGGCGAATAAACCGCACACCGCTTCAAAGCGTCGGCTGGAATGAGTACGTTGATCGAACAGAAAATGGTAAAGACGATGGCGCAAAGCGCTAATAGCCACCACGTTGTAACCTCGTATAAAAAAGGGCTGGCAACTTGCCAGCCCTGACGATTATAACGGGTCAACCTTCAGACAGGAAACTGCGTGGCGGAAACTTCCCTCCAGAAGTGGACGGGTTTTCGCACATTCTGGCCCAGCCAACGGGCAGCGAGTACGGAACACGCAGCCTGACGGCGGGTTGATCGGTGAAGGCAGTTCCCCTTCCAGCAGCTGAATGGTTTTATTTTGCTCCAGATCCGGATCGGGAACCGGCACCGCAGACATCAACGCTTTGGTATAAGGGTGCAACGGGTTGTTGTACACCTCATCATAGGTGCCCAACTCAACCGCATGGCCCAAATACATCACCAGGACACGGTCGGAGATGTGCTTCACTACCGCCAGGTCATGGGCGATAAAGATCAGCGACAGCCCCATCTCACGCTGCAGCTGTTGCAGCAAGTTGACCACCTGAGCCTGAATCGAAACATCGAGCGCTGACACCGGCTCATCGCAGATAATTAGCTTCGGCTCAAGGATCAGCGCGCGGGCAATCCCGATACGCTGGCACTGGCCGCCGGAAAACTCATGCGGATATCGGTTGACCAGGTTTGGCAGCAACCCAACCTTCATCATCATGGTCTTCACTTTGTCGCGCACTTCTTCACGCGGCATTTTCGGATAATAGGTCCGCAACGGTTCGGCAATAATTTCGCCGATAGTCATGCGCGGGTTCAGCGATGCCAGCGGATCCTGGAAAATCATCTGAATATCGCTGCGTACATCGCGCCATTCACTCGGCTTCATCCCTAAAAGATCTTTGCCAAGCCAGGCTACTCTGCCGTCCGTCGCTTTCACCAGACCAATAATGGCACGGGCAAACGTCGACTTACCGCAGCCGGACTCGCCGACTACGCCCAGCGTTTCGCCTTCGTATAGACGAAGCGTGACGCCGTCTACCGCCCTCAGTGATTTTGGCGGCTGCCAGAACCACTGCTTGCCATCTTTAATTTCGAAATGGACCTTTAAGTCTGCAATCTCGAGCAGAACTTTTCTTTCGTCAGTTACGGCGCTCATACCAGTTCCCCCACGTTTCTATAGCAGGCGCGTAAGCGGCCTGGCGCAAACTCTTCCAGCGGCGGAGCGCTGTTGCATGACTCTATCGCATGCGGACAACGTGGCTGGAACGGGCAACCGGTCGGTAAACGCAACAGGTTTGGAGGATTGCCAGGAATGGTGAGCAGCGATTCACCTTCCGCATCAAGACGCGGGACCGCGTTGAGCAAGCCGATAGAGTATGGGTGAGCCGGATGATAGAATACATCGCGCGCCTTGCCGTATTCCATGGTCCGCCCGGCATACATCACCAGCACCTTGTCACAGATTCCGGCAACAACGCCAAGATCGTGGGTGATCATGATAATTGCGGTATTGAATTCGCGTTTCAGCTCATTCAACAGGGTCATAATTTGCGCCTGGACGGTCACATCCAATGCGGTGGTCGGTTCATCAGCAATTAGCAATTTTGGCCGGCACATCAAGGCTATTGCAATCATGACGCGCTGACGCATACCGCCGGAAAATTCATGCGGATACATTTTCATGCGCTTACGCGCTTCTGGCATTTTCACCGCATCCAGCATTTTGACCGACTCTTCAAACGCTTCGGCCTTGCCCATGCCTTTGTGCAGCATCAGCACTTCCATCAGCTGTTCACCCACCCGCATATACGGGTTCAGTGAGGTCATCGGGTCCTGGAAAATCATTGAAATCTGCTCGGCACGCAGCTTATTCAGCTCACGTTCAGGCAGGTTTAGAATTTCTTTACCGTTAAAAAGCGCCGACCCGCCAATCCGCCCATTACTGGCCAGCAGCCCCATCAAGGCAAATGCGGTTTGCGATTTACCCGAACCTGACTCACCGACGATCCCCAGCGTCTCACCCGCCCGCAGGCTAAAGTTGAGGTCGTTTACGGCAGTCACGTCGCCATCAGGCGTTTTAAAGGTGACGCGCAGATCTTTAACGTCCAGCAGTCGCTGTGACGCGGTTGCCGTTTCAATTATGCTCATGGCAACACTCCTTAACGGTCTTTCGGATCGAGGGCATCACGCAGGCCATCGCCGATAAAGTTAAAACAAAACAGCGTCACCACCAGGAACCCAGCCGGGAACAGCAACAGCCACGCCGACACTTCCATCGAGTTAGCCCCGTCGCTTAACAGCGCACCCCAGCTACTCAGCGGTTCCTGGGTACCCAGGCCTAAGAAGCTCAGGAAGGATTCAAACAGGATCATGCTTGGCACCAGCAGCGAGGCATAAACGACCACTACGCCCAGTACGTTCGGCACAATATGGCGCACGACGATGTTAAAGGTCGACACACCACCGACCTGCGCGGCTTCGATAAACTCTTTACGTTTCAGGCTAAGGGTCTGGCCGCGAACGATACGCGCCATATCCAGCCAGGAAACCATTCCGATAGCCACGAAAATCAGCAGGATGTTTTGACCAAAGAAAGTCACCAGCAGGATGACAAAGAACATGAATGGGAAGGAGTTGAGGATTTCCAGCAGTCGCATCATGACCGAGTCGACTTTACCGCCAAGATAACCTGATAACGAACCGTAAAGGGTCCCCACGATGACCGCTACCAGCGCAGCGGCAATCCCAACCATCAGAGAGATACGCCCACCAATTGCCACACGAACCAGCAGATCGCGACCTGAAGAGTCAGTACCAAAGTAGTGCCCAGACGCCAGGTCCGGCGCGTTGGACATCATGCCCCAGTCAGTGTCGTAATAGGAAAACTGCGACAGCATTGGCGCAAGGGTAACAAACAGCGCAATCAGCACCAGCACGACTAAACTGGCGACCGCCGCGCGGTTATGCATAAAACGCCGACGGGCGTCCTGCCACAGGCTGCGGCCTTCCACTTCCAGCTTCTCACTGAATTTTTCCAGTGCCTCGCTGTTTTTTTTACTTAATATCATGGCGAGCTCCAGCCTTAGTAACGGATTTTCGGGTCAATCACGGCGTAGAGGACATCCACCACCGCGTTAAACAGGATCGTCAATGCACCGACCAGAATGGTCAGGCTCAGCACCAGGGAGTAATCGCGGTTAAGCGCCCCGTTGACGAACAGCTGTCCAATACCCGGCAAGCCGTAGATCGTCTCAATGACCATCGAACCGGTAATAATACCGACGAAGGCAGGCCCCATATAAGAAAGCACCGGTAATAATGCAGGCTTTAACGCGTGACGGAAAATAATCCGTCGCATCGGCAGCCCTTTGGCACGCGCGGTACGAATAAAGTTGGAGTGGAGAACTTCAATCATTGACCCACGAGTGATACGCGCAATGCTGGCAATATAAGCCAGAGAGAGCGCCACCATCGGCAGGATCATGAACTTAAGCGCCCCACCATTCCAGCCACCGCCAGGTAGCCAGTGCAGCGTAATTGCGAAGATCATGACCAGGAGCGGCGCGACAACAAAGCTGGGTATCACCACGCCTGTCATTGCTATTCCCATGACGGCGTAATCCCATTTCGTATTTTGATTTAGCGCAGCAACAACGCCCGCACTAACGCCGAGAATTACCGCCAGGAAAAAGGCCGCAAAACCTAATTTCGCAGACACCGGGAAGCTTGAGGCAACCAGGTCATTCACGGAATAATCTTTGTATTTGAATGACGGTCCAAAATCGCCGTGTGCCAGTTGTTTCAGATAATTGAAATACTGGACGCCGATAGGATCGTTCAGGTGATATTTAGCTTCAATGTTCGCCATAACTTCAGGCGGTAGAGTACGCTCACCGGTAAATGGACTGCCCGGCGCAAGACGCATCATAAAGAATGAAATGGTAATAAGAATAAATAGTGTCGGAATCGCTTCCAGACAGCGACGTAATATAAATTTCAACATTGCCCGTACCTTCTGGCGTGTGCCTTTTACATGTCTTTATAAGCCTGGCTTACGCAGTCATGTGATAGTGCGATGGAATAAGACACAGTGAGGCGGCACACTGCCGCCTCACGGATTGCCATTAATGCTTAATGATGTACAGATCTTTGGTGTAGATATTGTCCATCGGATCTTTACCGGTGTAACCCCCAACCCATGGTTTCACCAGACGGGCGTTCACATAGTAATAAACCGGAACGATAGCGGAGTCTTTGCCCAGCTGCTGTTCAGCTTTGTCATACAGCGCAGAACGCTGTGCTTCGTCGGTTACTTTCAGCGTCTCTTTCATGATCGCATCAAACGCCGGGCTCTTATAGTGCGCGGTATTCATGGAGCTGTCGGACAGCATCGTGTTCAGGAAAGAAGTCGGTTCGTTGTAGTCAGCACACCAACCTGCACGTGCCACATCGTAAGTACCCTGATGACGGGTATCGAGGAAGGTTTTCCACTCCTGGTTCACCAGCTTCACATCCACGCCGAGATTTTTCTTCCAGATGGAGGCCGCGGCAATAGCCAGTTTTTTGTGCAGATCGGAGGTGTTGTACAGCAAGCTGAAGCTCAGCGGTTTATCGGCTGTGTAACCCGCTTCTGCCAGCAGTTTTTTCGCCTCAGCGTTACGCTGTTCTTGAGTCAGCTTGAACCAGTCTGGTTCAGTAAGCTTCGCACCGTCAGTATAAGGAGGGGTGTAACCGTAAGCCGGTAGATCGCCCTGAGCTTTAACTTTGTTGGTGATAATGTCGCGATCCAGACCCAGTTTCAGCGCAGTACGTACGCGCGCATCGTTGAACGGTGCTTTTTGGTTGTTAATTTCGTAATAGTAAGTACACAGATACGGGTCAACGTGAACTTCGGTCGGGATCTCTTTTTTCAGTTTCTGGAACAGTTCGATCGGCAGGTTATTATAGGTCATGTCGATCTCACCGCTACGATAACGGTTGACGTCCGTGACTTCAGAAGAGATTGGCAGATAGGTGATTTGGTCGATAACAGTATCTTTGTTATCCCAGTAGTTCGGGTTGCGCTCCATTACGATGCGCTCATTCACCACCCAGTCTTTCAGTTTGTAAGCACCGTTGGTAACGATATTGGCAGGCTGAGTCCATTTCTCACCGAATTTATCGATGGCGGTTTTGTTAACCGGGGACATCGCCGGGTTCACCAGCAGTTTGTAGAAATACGGCACCGGCTCGCTCAGAGTGACTTCCAGAGTATGGTCATCGATGGCTTTCACACCGAGATCGGTGGTCGGTTTTTTACCGTCGATGATTTCATCAACGTTCAGAATATGGCCATATTGCGGGTAGCTCGCATATGGGGACGCGGTTTTAGGGTCTACCAGGCGCTGCCAGCTATACACGAAATCTTGTGCCGTTACTGGCTCACCGTTGGACCACTTCGCGTCTTTGCGCAGATGGAAAGTCCACACTTTAAAATCTTTGTTATCCCAGCTTTCGGCAACGCCCGGGATTGGGTGACCATCTTTGGTCGAAGTGATCAGCAGGCCTTCAAACAGGTCACGGCTGACGTTAGCTTCCGGTACACCCTCAATTTTGTTCGGATCCAGCGACTGTGGCTCTGCGCCGTTGTTGCGGATCATGGTCTGCTTATCTGCCAGTTTAACGCCTGCAGGAACCTCTGCGGCCGCTGCACTTCCTGCGATAAGAGCAGCGAAAACGCCTGCTGCAATGAGGCTTTTTTTTGTGATGATGGACATTGTGTTGATACTCCGTTCATTATTATTACTGACGTTTGTCAGCCTGTTTAGTGCCCTTTCGGGTTCCTGTGCAGCGCAGGAGATTTTTGCGTCTGCCAGGTCATTTACTGCTTGCTATCACCGACTTTTTATTACGGCCGCTATTATGGCAACCTGACGTCGATTCATTTAAAGCCTCCCCCTGTCGGGAGACTTTTCTTATTCGGTTCATAACTGCTTACAACTAGAAACAGTTATCATTTACACAACTTTATCCTGCAAATAACTTAGGCCGGAAAGTACCAAATGACTCACACCGTCGCCAATATAATTTGCAAATTTGTTAACCAATTCTCTTTTGCTCAGCAATTCACAATCAGACCGACAGATTAGCAGCTCGATGATCATACCCTAAATCACTATTTATCAATTAGATATGTAAAAATCATCTGCGCTTACCCAGGTCAACCGGAAAATGTTTGTTTTTTGCACAAAAAATTAACAGTTGTTCATTTTTTAGCACATAACTCTGCATTGAAACTGAAATTACTAATATCATTTCAATTATCTAACAGCAAGCCCCAGAGTATCGTGTGAAAGAAATAACATTTACGCTGCGCATCGGGGAATCAATAAATTAGTGCATCAAATTGATATTTATTGATTTTTTTGAATCATTCGAATTGGTTATCTCTGCATAAAAACAGAGAAAGAGGGATAGGTTTTTCTGATATTAACGGCGCGCAAAAGGGTAAATCCCGTTGCGCGCCGCAGAGTAATTAACCAACCAGGCCTGGGAAGATAGATTTGATGCCGGTGACGATAAATTCGATCCCCAATGCCATCAATAAAAGCCCCATGATGCGGGTCACTACGTTAATCCCCGTCTGGCCTAGCATGCGCACCAGCCACGGGGAAATGCGGAATATCCCCCAACAGCACGCTGCAAACAGCGCAATAGACAGAGAAAAACCGAGTAAATAAGAGAAGGAGTGATATCGAGTTCCCCACACGATGGTCGAACTGATTGCCCCAGGCCCCGCCATCAGAGGTAAAGCCAGCGGTACTACGCCAAGGCTTTCGCGCACTGCGGTTTCTGATTGTTCCTGCTTATTCTGCTTATCCTCCCCCAACTTACCGCTGATCATCGACATCGCGATCGTCACCACCAGGATCCCGCCGGCAATACGGAAGGAATCAATGGAAATACCGAATAGTTGGAGAATGAAGTCACCGAGAAATAACGAGGTCAGCAGGATAATGGCGACTGAAAGGCTGGCGGTCATATTGGTTTTGTTTCGTACCGCCGCTGTCTGATAACTGGTCAGACTAATAAAGACGGGGATGAGCCCCACCGGGTTAACTAACGCAAAAAGCCCGATAAAGAACTTAAAGAAGATAGGAAAATCAAACAGCGTTTGAATCACAGGAACCCCGAAGAACCATTAAAAGTTGTAGTTGACGAACAACAAACCGCGAAATGCGCTGACAATACCCTTTTTATTAGCAGTGTTCATCTGAATTATCCATAAAAATGGGGGTAAAACAGAGTGTTATAGATTTGTGTAAACTATGCTAATGTCTCCATCACCGCTACTCACGATTGATTAACAGTTTCCGCGGTTTACTAAAAGCCCCCTGCTGAAAGGTGTCAGCTTAGCCTAAACTTGATTTAGATCACGTAAATCGTACTCAGAAGTGGGTAATCTGCTTACACCGAAAGGGATTCAGCCAGACAAATTAAGGCGTATCTCAGAAGGTTGGCTCCTTGGCTAAAAAGAAGCTCTTTTAGTAAATCAGTGAATCAGTTTGTGAATAACGCTTTGTTTTCTTAACTTTTTCCCCAGCTGCAGGTGATTTGTCTATACTGACTTGTCGAGCAGATGATTCACTAAAAAAGTTTAACATTATCAGGAGAGCATTATGGCTGTTACTAATGTCGCTGAACTTAACGCACTCGTAGAGCGCGTAAAAAAAGCCCAGCGTGAATATGCCAGTTTCACTCAAGAGCAAGTTGACAAAATCTTCCGCGCCGCCGCTCTGGCCGCTGCAGATGCTCGAATCCCTCTCGCAAAAATGGCCGTTGCCGAATCCGGCATGGGTATTGTTGAAGATAAAGTGATCAAAAACCACTTCGCTTCAGAATACATCTATAACGCCTATAAAGATGAAAAGACCTGTGGTGTTCTGTCTGAAGACGACACTTTCGGTACCATCACCATCGCTGAACCAATCGGCATCATCTGCGGTATCGTACCGACAACTAACCCGACTTCTACCGCTATCTTCAAATCGCTGATCAGCCTGAAGACGCGTAACGCCATTATCTTCTCCCCGCACCCACGTGCAAAAGATGCAACTAATAAAGCAGCGGATATCGTTCTGCAGGCAGCAATCGCTGCTGGCGCACCGAAAGATCTGATCGGCTGGATTGACCAACCGTCTGTTGAGCTGTCTAACGCTCTGATGCATCACCCAGATATTAACCTGATCCTCGCGACCGGTGGTCCAGGCATGGTTAAAGCAGCATACAGCTCCGGCAAACCAGCCATCGGCGTTGGCGCAGGTAACACCCCTGTTGTTATCGACGAAACCGCTGATATCAAGCGTGCTGTTGCCTCTGTACTGATGTCTAAAACTTTCGATAACGGCGTAATCTGTGCTTCCGAGCAGTCCGTTGTTGTTGTTGACTCCGTATACGACGCTGTTCGTGAACGTTTCGCAAGCCACGGCGGCTACATGCTGCAGGGTAAAGAACTGAAAGCCGTTCAGGACATCATCCTGAAAAATGGCGGTCTGAACGCGGCTATCGTTGGTCAGCCAGCGCATAAAATCGCTGAACTGGCAGGCTTCACCGTACCAGCAACCACCAAGATCCTGATTGGTGAAGTTAAGGTTGTTGACGAAAGCGAACCGTTTGCACACGAAAAACTGTCGCCAACGCTGGCAATGTATCGTGCGAAAAACTTTGAAGACGCTGTTGATAAAGCGGAAAAACTGGTTGCGATGGGCGGTATCGGTCATACCTCTTGCCTGTACACCGACCAGGACAACCAGCCAGAACGCGTTGCTTACTTCGGTCAGCTGATGAAAACCGCGCGTATCCTGATCAACACCCCTGCTTCTCAGGGTGGTATCGGCGACCTGTATAACTTCAAACTCGCACCTTCCCTGACTCTGGGTTGTGGTTCATGGGGTGGTAACTCCATCTCTGAAAACGTTGGTCCTAAGCACCTGATCAACAAAAAAACCGTTGCTAAGCGAGCTGAAAACATGTTGTGGCACAAACTTCCGAAATCTATCTACTTCCGTCGTGGCTCACTGCCAATCGCGCTGGATGAAGTGATTACCGATGGTCACAAACGTGCGCTGATCGTGACCGACCGCTTCCTGTTCAACAACGGCTACGCTGATCAGATCACTTCCGTGCTGAAAGCATCCGGCGTTGAAACTGAAGTGTTCTTCGAAGTTGAAGCTGACCCAACGCTGACTATCGTCCGTAAAGGTGCAGACCTGGCGAACTCCTTCAAACCAGACGTGATTATCGCGCTGGGCGGCGGTTCCCCAATGGATGCGGCCAAAATCATGTGGGTTATGTACGAGCACCCAGAAACCCACTTCGAAGAACTGGCGCTGCGCTTTATGGACATCCGTAAACGTATCTACAAGTTCCCGAAAATGGGCGTGAAAGCGAAAATGGTTGCTATCACCACCACTTCCGGTACCGGTTCTGAAGTGACTCCGTTTGCGGTTGTTACCGACGATGCAACTGGCCAGAAATACCCACTGGCTGACTACGCGCTGACTCCAGATATGGCGATTGTCGATGCCAACCTGGTTATGGACATGCCGAAGTCACTGTGTGCTTTCGGTGGTCTGGATGCGGTTACTCACGCCCTGGAAGCTTACGTTTCCGTACTGGCTTCTGAGTTCTCTGACGGTCAGGCTCTGCAAGCTCTGAAACTGCTGAAAGAAAACCTGCCAGCGTCCTACCATGAAGGTTCTAAGAACCCGGTAGCCCGCGAGCGTGTTCACAGTGCAGCGACCATCGCCGGTATCGCGTTTGCTAACGCCTTCCTGGGTGTATGTCACTCCATGGCACACAAACTGGGTTCTCAGTTCCACATTCCTCACGGTCTGGCGAACGCCCTGCTGATCAGCAACGTTATTCGCTATAACGCGAACGACAACCCAACTAAACAGACTGCGTTCAGCCAGTACGACCGCCCACAGGCTCGTCGTCGCTACGCTGAAATCGCTGACCATCTGGGTCTGTCTGCACCAGGCGACCGTACTGCAGCTAAGATTGAGAAACTGCTGGGCTGGTTGGACGAAATCAAAGCTGACCTGGGTATTCCTAAGTCTATCCGTGAAGCTGGCGTGCAGGAAGCTGACTTCCTGGCACATGTCGACAAACTGTCTGAAGACGCGTTTGATGACCAGTGTACCGGTGCGAACCCACGTTACCCGCTGATTGCTGAACTGAAACAAATTCTGCTGGATACTTTCTACGGTCGTGAATACGTCGAAGGTGCTGTAGAAGAGAAGAAAGAAGCAGCTCCAGCTAAAGCTGAGAAAAAAGCGAAGAAATAATTCGCCTCATCTCTGCTGAAAAGCAAGTTATCAAGCCCCATCTTTGATGGGGCTTTTTTTATGCGTCAAAACCAGAATAGCGATGTTGTTGATGGCAAAGCATCAGGGCTGCGTCCCTGCCCCTTATCATCGCCTGATAAGAGGCAGGAAACGCATCAGGAGACGATTAACGAGAACGGCAGGTATGACGATGTTTATCCTGGATGAGGGTCAAAGAGCCCTTCTCCAGCGCTTCTTTGTAGTGTTTACGGCAGACCGATACATAGCGCTCATTTCCACCGATAACCACCTGCTCACCTTCGTTATACGGCCGCCCTTCCTGATCGAGACGTAAAACCATGCTGGCCTTACGGCCGCAGAAACAGATTGTTTTTAATTCCACCAGCTTGTCTGACAGCGCCAATAAATACTGACTACCGCCGAATAGCTCGCCGCGGAAATCTGTTCTCAGTCCGTAACACAATACCGGGATATCCAGATTGTCGACCACGTCAGAAAGCGCGTAGACCTGCTCACGCGTCAGGAACTGGCATTCATCGACCAGTACGCAGTTAACCGGCTCACGCGCATTCTCGGCGTTAATTTCATCAAACAGATTACTGTCCTGATTAAACAGTTTCGCAGGTGAAGACAGGCCAATACGGGAGCTGACTTTACCCGCACCGAAGCGATCGTCTATTTCAGCGGTATAAACGATGGTGCGCATACCGCGCTCCTGGTAATTGTATGATGACTGCAGCAGGGCCGTAGACTTCCCAGCATTCATCGCTGAGTAGTAGAAATAAAGTTGTGCCATTGGCTGAAAATCCTAATCGATACGTTTTTTAAACGGCCGCAGTGTAACATATTTTGCCCTCTTGCTTCCTGCGTCATCCCGTCATTGTGTATGAACGCACACTCCGTTCGCCATACGCCCTTAAAGACGCAGGTTTCAGTGTTACCCATAATGAACAACACAGTATTCCCAACCACTTATATTGGTCCCTAATTACAATTAACATCATCATATGACTGAATTATCTAGTTTTTCCGCATGGGTAAACCATACAGCATCAGGATGTTGATATGATTAAATAGCTAGCATGATGAATAGTTGAAAATTTTAATGATTCCGACATAAAAAACGTGACCATTACCAAATTGTGTAGCGATATACTGGCCATTGTTATCTGTAAATTAAACAGTTTCCGGCTGAAATAACATCGTCATAACGCAGGTCTTAAACCTGCCTCTTCTTTAGCACACAGCGTATTGCGGCCTCAGACATTGAACCTTGTTATCAAATCACTGCAATTTACCCGTACAGGCAAGAAGGTAAATAGATAAGTGACGGTTAAGAAAATCGATACCACTGCCTCGCCAGGGGGCAAAGTGGTTGAGGAACGTAACGATTCAGAAGCTATAAAACGATACACAAAATGGACACCTGCAGGCTAATACATAAGGTTGATATTTATCCATACGGAGTATATTTATGCGCAAGCCCCCACCGGCATACCGCGCCTTATCCTGTTACCCCTGCTGCAATAACTCGCACCAGGTGTGTATAGTTGCGGACAATTTAACTTATAAATATTAATAACAGCACCAAATAACACGTTATTTTGAATTCCTTACATTCTTCCCTATTGCACAACTGATTTTATCGCTCTATTATTACAGCAACAAACCACCCCACAATATAAGTTTGAGAATACGACAATGAGCGAAGCACTTAAAATTTTGAACAACATCCGTACTCTTCGTGCGCAGGCAAGAGAATGCACCCTTGAAACGCTTGAAGAAATGCTGGAAAAATTAGAAGTTGTTGTTAACGAACGCCGCGAAGAAGATAACGCTGCTGCTGCAGAAATCGAAGAACGCACTCGTAAACTGCAACAATATCGCGAAATGCTGATTGCTGATGGTATTGATCCGAACGAACTGCTGAATAGCATGGCTGCTGCTAAAACTGGCACCAAAGCTAAACGCGCTGCTCGTCCAGCTAAATATAGCTACATTGATGAGAACGGCGAAACCAAAACCTGGACTGGCCAGGGCCGTACTCCAGCTGTAATCAAAAAAGCGATGGACGAACAGGGTAAATCCCTGGACGACTTCCTGATCAAGGATTAATCCTTACGCTTCGCGAAAAATCCCGCTTCGGCGGGATTTTTTATATCTGACAAATGCCATACCCTGATAACTTCCCCATCCCAAAAAGTACATTTCTTATCCATTAGCATTATTTAGATATAAAAAAACCGGGTTTCCCCGGTTTAAGTAGTCATCGCCAAATTACTTCGCGATACCCAGAGTATCCTGCAGCCAGGCTTTGAAATCTTCGCCCAGCGTATTGTGACGGATACCGTATTCAACAAACGCCTGCATATAACCCAGTTTATTACCGCAGTCATGGCTCTTGCCTTTCATGTGGTACGCTTCAACGGTTTCTTTTTCGATGAGCATATCGATGGCGTCGGTTAACTGGATTTCGTCACCTGCTCCCGGAGGCGTTTTCGCTAACAGAGGCCAAATTTCAGCGCTCAGTACGTAGCGGCCTACAACGGCGAGATTAGATGGCGCAACGTCGGCCTTAGGTTTCTCTACTACACCAACCATAGGTACGCTGTCGCCTGGGTTTAAGGTCGCCCCTTTGCAATCAACAACCCCATAGGCAGTCACGTCGGCAACCGGCTCCACCATAATCTGGCTAGCGCCCGTTTCGTTATATCGCGCCATCATATCGGCCAGGTTATCACGGCTCAGATCGGACTCATATTCATCCAGAATCACGTCTGGCAGAATCACCGCTACCGGTTCATCACCGACAACCGGATGCGCGCACAGCACCGCGTGTCCAAGCCCTTTAGCCAGCCCCTGACGGACCTGCATAATGGTGACGTGCGGCGGGCAGATAGACTGAACTTCTTCCAGAAGCTGACGTTTAACGCGCTTTTCCAGCATCGCTTCAAGTTCAAAGCTGGTATCAAAGTGGTTTTCGATCGAATTCTTAGAAGAATGGGTAACCAGCACAATTTCAGTGATACCAGCTGCAATACACTCGTTCACGACATACTGAATTAAAGGCTTATCCACCAGCGGCAACATTTCCTTAGGAATTGCTTTCGTCGCCGGTAACATCCTTGTCCCTAATCCCGCAACCGGGATTACAGCCTTTCTTACTTTCGAATTTAGGGCAGCCATTAAAATCTCCTGAACTGTTCAAACTTTGAACTTGCTCGTTAATTAAGTACGCATCGAGTATATCATTACAGCCTCATGAGGCTGGTCTGAAAAGGATACGTTGACCTCGAATTAAGATTTATACTCAAGACGTTGAGCTGAAGGAGGAGCGTTTCCCATTGTCCCAGATAGCTCGTTAAACATACCAACGATGATAACGGGTCTGGCCAACGCACCAGCACGCTGAAGCATGACGAGTATATCCACATCAATTTACAGATAGTATCACTCCGGCAGATAAGCCGTTAAAGCTATCCCTGTAAAAAAATGCGTTTGCTCATTCCGCAGACAACATTAAGCGTAAACGCCCACCATTTCCCCAAACCTGACACTGCCACGAAGTACAGCGCTGACTAATTTGGTTTAGATAAGCGTTTCCTAACGTACCGAGCGGCACGCCATTACTTATTTGAATTTGATGTTCGCCGGTATTTAATGTGCCGTTCAACCCGGCTGATACCAGAATCAGGTTTTTTAACCCGCTGTGATAATAACCCACCAGCAGCGGGAATTGCCCTGGAAGGTTGGCTTGCCGCAGCAGTTGATTAACCTGCTTTAACAGGCTCCCTAATTCTGGTAGTCGTTGCCCCTGATGAGAGAGCTGTTCTTGCAACAGGCCATTAAATAGTACACGCAATAATAACGCGGCTAATACCCCGTTATCACCTGCTCGTGTAACATCCAGACAATAAAAAGCCAAATCGTGTTCCGATAATGGCGCAATATCCAGAACCAATCCCGGTGCATCAACCGCCATGAGCTGGCGATAATTTATCCGGCAGTGCGATATTTTTTGCTGCACCGGCGGCTGTAACTCTTGTAACAATTTTGCCGCCGCCGTTGGATTGTTAACCAGCGCATCCCAATCTTCAAATAACCGCTCTTCTTCTTCTACGCGGGAATTAAACATATTGGGATAGAGGCAGGCCAACACGGTTTCCCGCAAGCGATTCAGATCTTTGACCGGTTTTAATAATACATCCTGAACCCCAAGGCGCAGCGCTTTGGCAATATCAGCCATATTTTCAGTGGCAGAGATGATAAGGATCGGCAAGGTATCACCGGCATTACGCAGATGCTCGACCAGCTGTAGGCCATTCATCCGCGGCATCGCAAGGTCACAAATCATCAGATCGGGTTTTTGATTCGCCATCTGCGTTAATGCATCGACACCGTCCTGCGCCAGGAGAGTGCTCGCGCCAAGCGACGAAAGCCATGAATCCATAAGTGAGCGGAAAACGGGCTCGTCTTCGACAATCAAAATCTGTTTTCCCGCCAACGGCTGCGTCATGATGTCTCCCCTGCCTGACGATAAGTAAATAGTGGCATGCTATTGTGATTATCGCCTTTCAGAATTTGCTGAAGTAGTCGAAAAAAATACCTTAAGTGGAACTTTGCACCAAAGGCAAAAGCTCATCTGTCTTTTTTTCAACCGCTTGTTGACCAGCGGCGATTGCAGACGAGGCTCGATGAAAATCTAGCGTCGAGATCTGGGGACAAAACGGTTGTAAGAGGATATCCGGCGGATCGCCAGCCATACGGTTACGCTTAAGCCGATTTTCAAGCACCTGGATCGAGGTGGTCATAATCTCCATCGCCGTCGGCGCAACGACCGAGCGACGGGCAGCTACTCGCCCCAGGCGGGAACGCAGACGCTCATGCCATGATAGCTCATCCTCCGAGCCATTTATCTCGCTATCAGGCTGAATATTGACGGACAGGAGATCCTGCTGCATAAGATGTGCGTCATGTTGCAAATCGACAGCAATCACAATGTCAGCACCCAGCGCACGTGTTAACGAGACCGGTACCGGGTTTACCACCGCGCCATCCACCAACCAGTAACCGTTGTGCTGAACCGGCGCCATCAGGCCTGGAATACTACACGATGCCCGCACGGCCATATGCAGATCGCCTTCGGTAAACCACAGCTCGCGCCCGGTACTGAGATTAGTCGCTACCGCAGCAAAACGACGCTCGCAGTGTTCAATCATCTCGGTGGGCATAATTTGTCGATAGTGATTAAACACGCGCTCGCCGCGCAGCAGCCCTCCCCGGCGCCAGGAAAGATCCATTAACCGCAGGACATCCCAATAGCCAAAGGAGCAAACCCATTTTTCCAGTGCAGGAAGACGATTGCTGGCGTAGGCAGCACCTACCAGTGAACCGATAGAACACCCAGCGACGATATCAATCTCAATGCCCATCTTTTGTAGCGCTTTAATGACGCCAATATGCGACCAGCCTCGCGCTGCCCCTGAACCTAACGCCAGGCCAATTTTGATTTTTCTCATTATTCCCGGTGAACTTCCTCTTGCTTCTGGCGTGGCATCATTGCCATCGCTCGGTTAACATAGTGCTATCAGGCGTGTTTACGCCATTACTCTGTCGATTCAGGGAGACATCTTTGTCTGAACTTTGCCCATGTGGCAGCGCTCTCGAGTATAGCTTATGTTGCCAGCGTTATCTGTCCGGTAACGAACGTGCTCCAGACCCGTCACAGCTTATGCGTTCCCGCTATTGCGCCTTCGTCATGAAAGATGCAGATTATCTGATTGGAACCTGGCACCCATCCTGTCAGGCCGAAACTTTTCGTGCCGACATTCAGAAAAATTTCGCTCATACCGAGTGGCTAGGACTGACCGTTTTTGCCACCGAGGAGAGTCGTAACCCCGGTGAAGGCTTTGTCAGTTTTGTCGCCCGTTTTAGTGAAAATAACAAGAACGGTGCCATCATTGAACGTTCACGATTCTTACAAGAAAACGGGCAATGGTACTATATAGACGGTACACGGCCAGTCATTGGTAGAAACGATCCCTGCCCATGCGGTTCAGGTAAGAAATTTAAAAAATGCTGCGGGCAATAGACCCGATAACAGCTTCGCAAACATCATCAACAGGATTTACCCGGCAATGCACTCGATTCAAAGAAAAATTCTGCGCACCATCTGCCCTGACCAGAAAGGCCTGATCGCGCGTATCACCAACATCTGCTACAAGCACGAACTCAATATCGTGCAGAACAACGAATTTGTCGATCACCGTACCGGGCGCTTCTTTATGCGTACCGAGCTGGAAGGGATCTTCAATGACACCACTCTACTCGCAGATTTAGACAGCGCGCTACCGGAAGGTTCCGTGCGTGAACTGACCCCGGCAGGACGTCGTCGCATCGTTATTCTGGTGACTAAAGAGGCCCACTGTCTGGGCGACCTGCTGATGAAGGCCAACTATGGCGGACTGGACGTTGAGATTGCCGCAGTTATCGGCAACCATGAAACTCTGCGCTCGCTGGTTGAACGTTTTGACATTCCTTTCCAACTGGTCAGCCACGAAGGTCTGGCCCGTGAGGAGCACGATAAGCTGATGGCAGATGCCATCGACGCGCATCAGCCGGATTATGTCGTACTGGCGAAATACATGCGCGTCCTTACGCCGGAATTTGTCGGCCGTTTCCCGAATAAGATTATCAACATTCACCACTCATTCCTGCCAGCCTTTATCGGTGCACGTCCGTATCACCAGGCCTATGAACGCGGCGTGAAGATTGTGGGCGCAACCGCGCACTACGTGAACGATAATCTGGATGAAGGCCCAATCATCATGCAGGACGTCATTCACGTCGATCACACCTACACGGCGGAAGATATGATGCGTGCCGGTCGTGACGTTGAGAAAAACGTGCTGAGCCGCGCGCTTTACCAGGTATTAGCCCAGCGCGTGTTCGTTTACGGCAATCGGACGATTATTCTTTAATCGCTAGCGAAATGAATTGATTAGCTTTAATCCGTTACGGATGAAAAGTACGCAAACAGTTCATTTTCGATAAAGGAATACTTTACAGCGGCGCGTCATTTGATATGATTCGCCCCGCTTCCCGAGTAAGGAAGCAGGCCAGTAAGACCTAGCATTACCCCGTGGTGGGGTTCCCGAGCGGCCAAAGGGAGCAGACTGTAAATCTGCCGTCATCGACTTCGAAGGTTCGAATCCTTCCCCCACCACCATCTCTAAGCTTCATCACAATTTGAATTACCCCTGGTGGGGTTCCCGAGCGGCCAAAGGGAGCAGACTGTAAATCTGCCGTCATCGACTTCGAAGGTTCGAATCCTTCCCCCACCACCATCATCTCCAGAAAACACATCATTTCAATCAATACGCATTATCTCATATTCTGCCCATGCGGGAAGGATGAGAAGCTTCGACCAAGGTTCGATTCGAGCGTAGCGAGAAAGCGTTGCCGCAGGCAACGACCCGAAGGGCGAAGCGCGCAGCGCTGAGTCATCCTTCCCCCACCACCATCACTTCCAGATAGCATCAAGCCATTATCTCCTCTGATTAAAAATCATTAGATTCGATAGTTAAATTTGCTCCAATTATTGTCAAACGCTGTCATATATCTCCCAGCGGCGCTGCGCTTGGCCGGGTTACAGACTGCGCGCCTTTGTAGCCCGGCCAAGCGCAGCGCCGCCGGGAAGACGCCAATGATATTCAGGCATAAAAAAACCTCGCAGAAGCGAGGTTTTTTGCATTACAGCGCGGAATTAATGACGAGCGCGAACAATCTGATATTTGCGGGTCAGATATTCGACCGGCACGCTCCAGATGTGGACCAGACGCGAGAACGGGAATATCAGGAACAGCGTCATCCCGAGCACCAGGTGCATACGGAAGATAAACGCCACACCGTCCAGATACTGCGAAGCGCCACCGTGGAAGGTCACCACAGACTGAGCCCAGTTCACCAGTTTCATCATCTCGCTACCGTCCATATGCTGAGCGGAGAACGGAATCGTCAACAGGCCCAGCGCACACTGGATAACCAGAATCGACAGCACCAGAATATCGGCACCGGTAGTGGTGGCACGCACGCGAGGGCTGAACAGACGGCGTTTGAGCAACAGCACGCCGCCGACGAGGCACATCACGCCGGACGCGCCGCCCGCGAACATCGCCATCTTCTGTTTCACTTCCAGCGGCAGCCACGCTTCATACATCCAGTGCGGGGTCAGCATACCCAGGAAGTGGCCAGCGAAAATCCCCAGAATCCCGATATGGAACAGGTTAGACGCCAGGTTCATCCCTTTACGATCCAGCATCTGGCTGGACGCCGCGCGCCAGGTGTACTGGCCGTAATCGTAGCGTAGCCAGCTGCCAATCAGGAAGACAGAACCCGCGATATACGGATAGATGTCGAAGAAGAACATATTCAGGAAGTGCATTATTGCTGTCCTCCGTTAGAGATATTCAAATATTGCGGGGCAACGGCTCCGGCAAAACGACGCTGGTGATTGCTGATTTCCGACTCACCGCAGCCCTGATCGGCAAAGAATTTGACCTGCTCTTCTTCCCAGACCGCATCCAGCGCCTGTGGCGTATCATCGCGGGCTTCGTCCGCAATTTTTTCCGCCACTTTCGCTTCGTCAACTGCGCTATTCGCCAGCTTCAGCAGCTGTTCGAACAGCACCGCATAAGCGCTTTCGCGCTGCTGCAGACGTGCGCAAAGCAATGCCAGAATTGGCGCGATATCCTGCAAACCGCCAATCGCCTCGCTCTCCGGCAACTGCGCCAGATATTCCAGATATAGCGGCAGGTGATCCGGCAGCTCGCGGCTGTCAAGTTCCAGACCGTGCTGTTGGTACTGATTCAGCAGATCCACCATCGCCTGGCCGCGGTCGCGGGATTCGCCGTGCACATGTTCGAACAGCAGCAGCGACGTTGCGCGACCACGGTCAAACAATTCGCTGTACGCGGCCTGCGCATCCAGCGGATCCTGCGCGGTTAAATCGCGCAGGAAGATGCCCAGTGCCTGGGCATCCGCTTTATCCAGTTTCTCTGACGAGGCCAGAGCATCGAAGAGTTCACCTTGATGCTGCCACAAGGCAGCATCCGGGTACTCAAGCAAACGAGATACCACCACGAGTTCGATCATGCGTGCGGCTCCGTTTTGCTGCTCACATCCACCGAGTCAATACGACGGCTGTTGAACAGGTTGAACTTGGTGTCGGAACCGTGGCAGCCATCGCCGAAGCTAAAGCCGCAGCCATTTTTCTCCGGGAACGCTTCACGAGCCTGTTCGCGGTGGCTGCTTGGCACCACGAAACGATCTTCGTAGTTAGCAATTGCCAGGTAGCGATACATTTCCTGCGCCTGCGCTTCGGTCAGACCGACCTCTTCCAGCGCACGGGTATCGATAACACCATCGACGGTTTCCGTACGTTTGAAGTGACGCATTGCCAGCATACGTTTCAGCGCCAGCAGTACCGGCTGAGTGTCACCCGCGGTGAGCAGGTTCGCCAGGTACTGAACCGGGATACGCAGGCTTTCTACGTCTGGCAGAATACCGTTGCTGCCCAGTTCACCCGCGTCGGCCGCAGACTGAATCGGTGACAGCGGCGGCACGTACCACACCATTGGCAGCGTGCGGTATTCCGGGTGCAGCGGCAGCGCCAGCTTCCAGTCCATCGCCATTTTGTAAACCGGCGATTTCTGCGCCGCATCGATAACGCTCAGCGGAATGCCATCTTTCTGCGCCTGCTCAATCACTTTCGGATCGTTTGGATCAAGGAACACGTCCAGCTGACGCTGATACAAGTCTTTTTCGTTCTCGGTGCTCGCTGCGGTTTCAATCGCATCTGCGTCATACAGCAGCACGCCAAGGTAACGAATACGGCCAACACAGGTCTCGGAACACACGGTCGGCTGACCCGCTTCGATACGCGGGTAGCAGAAGATGCATTTCTCAGACTTGCCGCTCTTCCAGTTGAAGTAGATTTTTTTGTACGGGCAGCCGGTGATACACATACGCCAGCCGCGGCATTTGTCCTGGTCGATCAGCACAATGCCGTCTTCTTCACGCTTGTAGATAGCACCGCTCGGGCAGGTGGCAACACACGCCGGGTTCAGGCAGTGCTCGCACAGGCGCGGCATGTACATCATGAAGGTGTTTTCGAACTGGCCGTACATCGCCTTCTGCATGTTTTCGAAGTTTTTGTCTTTCGACAGCTTCTCAAACTCACCGCCCAGATCGTCTTCCCAGTTTGGACCTTTAGTGATCTTGTCCATACGCTTGCCGGTAATCAGCGAGCGTGGGCGGGCAATCGGCTGCGCTTTGCTATCAGCCGGAGCGTTGTGCAGCGCCTGGTAGTCAAAATCAAACGGCTCGTAGTAATCGTCGAGGCCCGGCAGATGCGGGTTAGCGAAGATTTTACCCAGCAGCAGCGCTTTGTTACCCATGCGCGGTACCAGTTTGCCGTTGATCTTACGGATCCAGCCGCCCTTCCATTTTTCCTGGTTTTCCCAGTCGGTCGGGAAGCCGGTGCCCGGCTTGGTTTCCACGTTGTTGAACCACGCGTACTCGGTCCCTTCGCGGCTGGTCCAGACGTTCTTACAGGTGACTGAGCAGGTATGGCAGCCGATGCATTTATCGAGATTCAGCACCATGCCGACTTGTGAACGAATTTTCATTTTACGCTCTCCTGTACCTGGTCGTTGCCTTCGCCATCCAGCCAGTTAATGTTCTTCATCTTACGTACCACCACAAACTCATCACGGTTTGAACCTACGGTGCCGTAGTAGTTAAAGCTATAGGCCAGGTGCGCGTAGCCGCCGATCATATGGGTCGGTTTAGGCGTGATACGCGTCACCGAGTTATGAATACCGCCGCGTTGACCGGTAATTTCTGAACCCGGCAGGTTAACAATACGTTCCTGCGCGTGGTACATCATGGTCATCCCGGCCGGCACACGCTGGCTCACTACCGCACGCGCGGTCAGCGCACCGTTGTTGTTGAAGACTTCAATCCAGTCGTTATCTTCAACGCCGATCTCTTTGGCATCTTCTTCACTCATCCACACTACCGGACCGCCGCGACCTAAAGTCAGCATCAGCAGGTTGTCGCTGTAGGTAGAGTGAATGCCCCATTTCTGGTGCGGCGTCAGGAAGTTCAGCGCCTTCTCTGGGTTACCGTTCGATTTCTTGCCCATCACTTCTTTCACCGAACGGGTGTCGATCGGCGGACGGTAAACCAGCAGGCTTTCACCGAAGTCGCGCATCCACTGGTGGTCCTGATACAGGGACTGACGGCCAGACAGCGTACGCCATGGAATCAGCTCATGAACGTTGGTGTAACCGGCGTTATAAGAGACGTGTTCGTCTTCCAGACCGGACCAGGTTGGGCTGGAGATAATCTTGCGCGGCTGCGCCTGAATATCACGGAAGCGAATTTTTTCGTCTTCTTTATTGAGCGCCAGGTGCGTGTGGTCACGGCCGGTAAACTCGCTCAGCGCCGCCCAGGCTTTCACCGCCACCTGACCGTTAGTTTCCGGTGCCAGGGTGAGGATCATTTCTGCCGCGTCAATTGCCGTATCCAGCATCGGCTGGCCTTTCGCCGGGCCTTCTGCCTTGGTGTAGTTGAGCTTACGCAGCAGATCCATTTCGCTCTGGGTGTTCCAGGCAATCCCTTTCCCGCCGTTACCGATTTTTTCCATCAGCGGACCGATGGAGGTAAAGCGTTCGTAGGTCGCCGGGTAATCACGTTCAACCGGAATGATGTGCGGTGCGGTTTTGCCTGGGATCAGGTCACATTCGCCTTTTTTCCAGTCTTTTACATCTAACGGCTGCGCCAGCTCAGCGGCGGAGTCGTGCTGGATTGGCAACGTTACAACGTCAGTTTCTTTACCGAGGTGGCCGACGCACACTTCGGAGAATTTCTTCGCGATACCTTTATAGATATCCCAGTCGCTTTTCGATTCCCAGGCTGGGTCAACGGCAGCAGACAGCGGATGTATAAACGGATGCATATCCGAGGTATTCATGTCGTCTTTTTCGTACCAGGTCGCCGTTGGCAGCACGATGTCAGAGTAGAGACAGGTGCTCGACAGACGGAAGTCCAGCGTTACCACCAGATCCAGCTTGCCGTCGAGACCGTTATCCTGCCATTCCACTTCTTCTGGCTTCAAACCGCCCTGCTTGCCCAGATCCATACCCTGAATACCGTGCTCGGTACCCAGCAGGTACTTCAGCATGTACTCATGGCCTTTACCGGAAGAACCCAGCAGGTTAGAACGCCAGATAAACAGGTTGCGTGGGTGGTTTTTACCATTTTCCGGCTGCTCAGCCGCAAAGCGGATGGTGCCTTCTTTCAGCGCCTTCACGGTATAGTCAACCGGGGTCATACCGGCTTTCTTCGCTTCATCAGCAATACGCAGTGGGTTGGTACCCAACTGTGGTGCAGACGGCAGCCAGCCCATACGTTCCGCGCGAACGTTGAAGTCCAGCAGATGACCGGTATAGCGGGATTTATCCGCCAGCGGTGACAGCAGTTCCTGGGCGGTAACCGACTCGTAGCGCCATTGGCTGGAGTGGTTATAGAAGTAAGAGGTGCTGTTCATGTGACGCGCCGGACGCTGCCAGTCAAGGGCAAACGCCAGCGGCTGCCAACCGGTCTGCGGACGCAGTTTTTCCTGGCCCACATAGTGCGCCCAGCCGCCGCCGCTCTGACCGACGCAGCCGCAGAACACCAGCATATTGATAAGACCACGGTAGTTCATATCGAGGTGATACCAGTGGTTCAGACCGGCACCGACGATGATCATTGAACGGCCGTGCGTTTTATCGGCGTTATCAGCAAATTCACGCGCGGTACGAATAATCTGTGCACGTGGAACGCCGGTGATTTTCTCGGCCCAGGCTGGGGTGTACGCTTTCACGTCATCATAGCTGGTCGCGCAGTTTTCATCGTTCAGGCCACGATCCAGACCGTAGTTGGCCATGGTCAGGTCGTAAACGGTGGTGACCAGCGCGGTGGTACCGTCAGCCAGTTGCAGACGTTTTACCGGCAGTTTGTGCAGCAGAATATTTTCCAGCTCAACGCTGGTGAAGTGTTCGGTGCCTTCGCCGCCAAAGTACGGGAAGCCCACCTGCGCGATATCATCCTGGCTACCGAGCAGGCTCAGCTGCAGTTCGGTTTCATCGCCGGATTTACCGTCGCGCTGTTCAAGGTTCCACTTGCCTTTTTCGCCCCAACGGAAGCCGATGGAACCGTTCGGTGCCACCATGTCGCCGTCGGTATTCACCGCCACGGTTTTCCACTCTGGGTTGTTTTCCTGGCCCAGGGAATCCACGAGGTCAGCGGCACGCAGCATACGACCCGCCGCGTAGTAGCCTTCACGCTCTTCAAGCATCACCAGCATTGGCATGTCGGTGTAACGGCGAACGTAGTCGGTGAAGTACTGGCTTGGTTTGTCGAGGTGGAACTCACGCAGCATAACGTGGCCCATCGCCAGCGCCATTGCCGCATCGGTACCCTGCTTCGGTGCCAGCCACAGATCGCACAGCTTGGCGATTTCGGCATAGTCAGGCGTGATAGCGACGGTTTTGGTCCCTTTATAACGGACTTCAGTAAAGAAGTGCGCATCCGGGGTACGGGTCTGAGGAACGTTGGAACCCCAGGCAATGATATAGCTGGAGTTATACCAGTCGGCAGATTCCGGTACGTCGGTCTGTTCACCCCAGGTCTGCGGAGACGCTGGCGGCAAGTCACAGTACCAATCGTAGAAGCTCAGGCAGGTACCGCCAATCAGCGACAGATAGCGTGCGCCGGAAGCGTAGGAAACCATCGACATCGCCGGAATTGGCGAGAAGCCCGCCACGCGGTCCGGGCCGTAGGTTTTGACGGTATAGACGTTAGATGCCGCAATCAGCTCATTCACTTCCTGCCAGGAAGAACGAACGAAACCGCCGCGACCACGCGCTTGCTTAAAGCTTTTCGCTTTATCGGCATCTTCAATAATGGACGCCCATGCATCAACCGGATCGCTGTGCAGCGTTTTCGCTTCGCGCCACATTTTCATCAGGCGTTTACGCATCAGCGGATATTTCAGGCGGTTGGCGCTGTAGAGATACCAGGAATAGCTTGCACCGCGCGGGCAGCCGCGTGGTTCGTGGTTTGGCAGGTCCGGACGGGTGCGCGGATAGTCGGTCTGCTGGGTTTCCCAGGTGACCAGACCATTTTTGACATAAATTTTCCAGCTGCAGGAACCGGTGCAGTTAACGCCGTGCGTAGAGCGAACGACCTTATCATGCTGCCAGCGCTGGCGGTATCCATCTTCCCAATCCCGGTTGGTATCTAGAATCTGTCCGTGCCCATCGGCAAATGTTTCGCCCTTTTGTTTAAAGTAGCGAAACCGGTCCAGGAATTTACTCATCGGGTCTCTCCTGTTTGGAGCCTTACGGCTCTCTGATAAGTCGACATTGCTGAATTTGCAGCGAAGGTAACGCGCTGAAACATGGAGGGAATTGATAACGATCAAGGTGGCTTTGCTTTATTACTGCCGCCAAAAACACAAATACCACCTTGGTGGTAGTTATTTTTATTTTTTAACACACTGTAAATTAAGGTTTTTTATTAAAAATTAAATATTACAAGCTGTAAAAAACGGCTCTGTCGGTATTAAGGGGTAGAGACTTTTTATCTCCTGCAAAACCATTGCGGGCACGATGCTAACGGGATAAAAAATATCACCAGTATGTTGTAACTAAGTAGCGATAAAAATAAAGGCGCGAACCCTCGCGCCTTTATTCACAAATAACGCTTCAGGTTATTTCTTCGCTTTACGTCCGTAAACGGCCCACGTCACAACGACGCAGACAATATAGAACACAAGGAATATTTTCATTGCGCCAGCCGGGGAGCCGGTCATTTCCAGCGAAATACCGAACGATTTCGGAATGAAGAAACCGCCAACCGCGCCAATCGCAGAGATAAAGCCCAACGCCGCCGCCGTATCCGTTGCCGCTTCACGCAGAGCATGTTCTTCGCTGCCACCCTGCGCTTTCACGCGATCCATGGTCAATTTCCGGAAGATAACGGAGATCATCTGGAAGGTGGATGCGCTACCCAGCCCGGCCGTCACGAACAGGCCCATGAACACCGTAAAGAATGCCACGAAGTTTCCGCCCTGGCCGTTGGTTGGCAGAGTCAGGAACAACAGTGCCGAGAAAATAGCCATCGCGATGAAGTTTATCAGCGTCACGCGAGTCCCGCCCAGACGATCGGAAATACCGCCTCCGAGAGAACGCGCCAGCGCACCGATGAACGGGCCGAAGAAGGCAAAGTGCAGAATATTGATATCCGGGAACTGGGTTTTCGACAGCATGGCAAAGCCCGCAGAGAATCCGATGAACGAGCCGAAGGTCGCCAGATAAAGCACCGCCATAATCCACAGGTGGCCACGTTTGAGCACCGGCAACTGCTCACTCAGTGACGCTTTAGAAGCGGACAGATCATTCATGCCAAACCACGCTGCCAGCGTGAAGAAAATCAGGAACGGTACCCAGATCCACGCGGCATTTTCTACGAACAAGACAGAGCCGTCTGCCTGTTCAACACCTTTGCCGCCGAAGATAGCGAAAATGGACATGCCGATGGCCAATGGTGCAACCAGCTGCATCACGCTCACGCCCATGTTGCCCAGACCGCCATTCAGACCCAACGCGCTACCCTGCTTCACTTTCGGGAAGAAGAAGCTGATGTTCGCCATGCTGGAAGCGAAGTTTGCCCCGGCAAAACCGCACAGTAGCGCAATAATCACAAAGACGCTAAACGGCGTGGTAGGATCTTGCACCGCAATACCGAGCCACACGCACGGAATAATCATTATCCCGGTACTGAATGCCGTCCAGCGGCGTCCGCCAAAAATCGGCACCATAAATGCGTAAGGAACTCGCAGGAGTGCCCCTGATAAGCCCGGCAGCGCGGTCAGCATAAAGAGCTGGTCGGTGGTAAAATGGAAGCCCACTTTGGGTAAGTTGACGGCAACGGCACTGAACAACATCCATACGCAAAATGCTAACAGCAAACACGGTACTGAAATCCACAGGTTCCGGCTCGCGACGCGGTGACCGCGCTCTTGCCAGAACGCCGGATCTTCCGGACGCCAGTCGGTAATGACAGCGCCGGTAGCCCTTTCGGGGGCAGTGGAGTGACTCATAGACACCTCTGATTATTAATATTAACCCTGCCACAGTAGGGTTTACACCGCGCGGTAAGTTGATATAAATCAAAGGAAAAGTTGTCCGCATCTTGCTTAAAAAAACATCATCACCCTTTGTGGGTAGGTTTTTTCGCCAAAAAAAACCTGTTTTATCACATGGCTGTTATGCTGCTAGCCCATTCCCCCCACCATCTTGACTATGACGGAAATAAAGGAGTACCTCTTTTGAGGTATGGGTATACTCCAGGCGATAGCCGAAAATACCGCCACTCGCCGGAGAGACTTCCGCCAGGAGCCACATCGAAGAATGTTTAAACGTTTTTTTACACCACTCACGCTAGTGAATCAACTGGCGCTGATCGTACTGTTGTCTACCCTCATCGGGGTGGCGAGTATGATGATTTCTGCACGGCTGATAAACGGCGTCCAGGGTAGCGCACATGCTATTAATCAGGCTGGTTCACTGCGTATGCAGAGCTATCGCCTGCTCGCGGCGATCCCGGTGAAAAAGAGCGACCAGATACTCTTTGATGAAATGCAGCACACCGTATTCAGCCCTGAACTGCAGCTCGCCGCCGAACGCGACGGTCAGGTAAAACAACTGGCATCGCTGCAACAGTACTGGCTGACCCATCTGGCACCCGACATCCGCAATGCGCAAACGCAGAATGCCGTAGTCAACGATTTAACCGGCTTCGTCGACCGTATCAACCAGCTAGTTACCGTCTTCGATCACACCACCGAAGAACGTATCGCCCACGTAGTGTGGATGCACCGGCTGATGTCCGTGTTCATGGCGATGCTGTTTATCTTCACCGTCTTCTGGCTGCGCACGCGCCTGCTCCATCCATGGCGCCAGTTGCTGCGCATGGCGGAAGCCATCAGTCATCGTGACTTTACCTACCGCGCGCAAATCAGCGGTCGTAATGAAATGGCGACGCTGGGCATGGCGCTGAACAATATGTCCGCCGAGCTTGCGGAAAGCTACGCCTCGCTGGAAAAGCGCGTGCAGGAGAAAACCGCCGGGCTTGAGCAGAAAAACGCTATCCTCTCCTTCTTGTGGCAGGCCAACCGACGGCTGCACGCCAGCGTACCGCTGTGTGAACGAATTTCACCGGTGCTGAATGGCCTACAGGAACTCACGCCACTGCGGGAAATAGAGGTGCGGGTTTACGACACCGAAGATGAAGAAAATCATCAGGAATTTAGCTGTCATTCCGGTTGGGAGTGCGACGATAAAGGCTGCTATCTCTGTCCTCGCGATATCGATATGTCCGCGCCTGACGGGGTCACGCTGAAATGGCGTCTGACCGACCCGCGCAACCACTACGGAATTTTACTCGCCACTTTGCCGCACGGCCGCGAACTGAGCCACGATCAGCAACAGCTGGTCGATACGCTGCTTGAACAGTTAACGTCGACGCTAGCGCTGGATAAACAGCTGGAACGCCAGCAACAGCTGATTGTCATGGAAGAACGCGCCACCATTGCCCGTGAGCTACACGACTCCATCGCCCAATCGCTGTCATGCATGAAAATGCAGGTCAGCTGCCTGCAGATGATGCAGAACGAGCAGTCCTCCCCGGAAAGCCGAGAGCTGCTGGGTCAGGTGCGTAATGAATTGAACTCTTCCTGGGCGCAGCTACGTGAGCTGCTGACCACTTTCCGCCTGAAACTGACCGAGTCCGGGCTACGTCCGGCGCTGGAGTCCAGTTGCAAAGAGTACAGCGGCCACTTTGGCTTCCCGGTTCAGCTTGATTACCAACTGCCACCGCGCTACGTGCCCTCACATCAGGCAATTCACGTTCTGCAAATCGCCCGCGAAGCGCTGAGCAATGCCTTAAAACACTCGCAGGCAACGGACGTGCAGGTCAGCGTCACCCAACAAGGCAACCAGGTAAAAATGGTGGTGACGGATAACGGCTGTGGCGTGCCGCAGCATGCTGAACGCAGCAACCATTATGGCCTTATTATTATGCGTGACCGCGCGCAGAGCCTGCGCGGCGATTGCCAGGTTCGTCGTCGTGAAAACGGCGGTACTGAAGTCGTGGTTACGTTTGTCCCCGAAAAATCGCTTTCAACTCCCCAAGGAGAAATCCATGAGTAATCAGGAACGGGCTACTATCCTGCTAATTGACGATCATCCCATGCTGCGTACCGGCGTAAAACAGCTGGTCAGCATGGCATCGGACATTCAGGTCGTGGGCGAAGCCAGCAACGGTGAGCAAGGTATTGAGCTGGCAGAAGCGCTCGATCCAGACCTGATCCTGCTTGACCTCAACATGCCTGGCATGAACGGTCTGGAAACCCTCGACAAGCTGCGCGAAAAATCGCTCTCCGGCCGCGTCGTGGTATTTAGCGTTTCCAACCATGAAGAAGATGTCGTCACCGCCCTCAAACGCGGCGCGGATGGCTATCTGCTGAAAGATATGGAACCCGAAGATCTGCTGAAAGCCCTGCAACAGGCCGCCGCCGGTGAAATGGTATTGAGCGAAGCGTTAACCCCGGTGCTGGCCGCTAGCCTGCGCGCCAACCGTGCCACCTCGGATCGCGATATCAACCAGTTAACCCCGCGCGAGCGCGATATTCTGAAGCTTATCGCTCAGGGTCTGCCGAATAAGATGATTGCCCGACGTCTCGACATCACGGAAAGCACCGTGAAGGTTCACGTCAAACATATGCTCAAGAAAATGAAGCTGAAATCCCGCGTCGAAGCCGCCGTCTGGGTCCATCAGGATCGTATTTTCTAAACCGTACGCCGCTTAATTGTCGTGACAGGGACTCAGTCACGCACAATTAAGGCGTCGCCCCCGACCAGCCATAGTTCATCGGTGCAAAGCTGACGACCGGCTCGGTCAATGCCAGCGTTATCTCATTCGAGGTGACGCGCTGGCCCTTCTTATCTTCGACGATAACCGACAGATGCCAGGTGTTACTGGCCCCTTCGCTATAGTCCCAGGCGGGCATGATAATACTCCAGCCGTCGGTGCCATTATTGGACGCAGGCGGTGTCAGACTTAACGCGGTAGTGTCTCCCTGCCATGTCAACGACTTCACGCCGTACTCTTCACGCACCTGTAGCTTCAGTTCCACCGTCTCATAGCCGGTCAGATTCCACGGCGGCGTCGCCAGGTAAACCGTCAGACTCTTGCGCTGCCGATACTCCATCACCGGCAGATTATTGCGTTCCGGCGCATCATACCGGCTACCGCGCAGAGTACGGGTTTTCGCCACCTCATCGGCGGCAAGCTGTTTCTTGAGCGGTACGCCAAAACGATAGTTTACCTTCATCCCAAGGTTATTCTGGTTAACCCCGCTTTCACCTTGTTTGTGCTGGGCACTAAAAGTCAGCAGCGGAACCGGGGTGTAATTCAGGCCCAACGACACCGCCAGCGGATTATGGTAGCCGGTACCGGTATGGAACAGATCGACGCTCTCGCCGAAATACTGCTCGACGCTAACACTGGTGTTGATGTGGTTATAAGCGGGGATCCAGGCCTGCGCGGTGACGTCGTAGCCGCGCGCCATACGCTGTTGCAGCGTGGTGCCGGTATTTTGCCAATCGCGTAACGGATGGTAATAGTTGGCGGAAAAACGCAGATTCTCGCCCCAGGCTTCCGCCCCGATACCGCCACGATTGAGATTCTGATCCAGCAGACTGTCATAGAAAGTGTTGTAGCCCAGCAGCCAGTGCCCGGCGACCCAACGCTGCCCGACACCGAGGTTGCCGACCAGGCCGTCATCTTGTTGGGTGACACCCAGCTGGCTCCAGGTGAGATAGCGGGTGTTGTCCTCTAGAGGAACAAACCAGCTACCGTGACTGCCGGTCAGCTTGCCCTGTTCATCGACCAGCAGTTGAATATTGGTATTGCCCCACGGCGATAACCAGTTTTCAAGCTGCTGGTTCATCTGACCGTTGACGCTATCCTGGAGCTGCGTTAGCGCGAAAAGCCGGGCCTGCTCGCCGGTATCCAGCCCATTGTCGGTCATGCTCGCTTCGCCGAAGGATTTCACCATTTCAGCCAGCTGTTTTTCCGCATCATGATTTTCCGGCGCAATGCTGAGATCCGGCAAATCATCGAAGGGATGTTCCGCCTCTTCGATAAACGACTGTCGCGCACGTGCGCCGCCACTAGCCAACATTAACAGCACCAAACATGACGAATAAAAACGTAAAGCTACCACCCACAACCTCATAGCAAACTCAAAAGAGGGTCAAAAGCCGCTGACCCTGGTCTTGTAGTTTAGCCTTTTTAGCCGTCGCCTTCAGCCCTCAGGCCCTATTCCAGGAATAGACTGAATAATCATGAAATCATCACCTTCGGTTGCGTACAGGCCAATAGCGCTTTCAGCTCTGGAATACACGAGCCACAGTTGGTGCCGCACTTAAGTACCCGACCCAGTTCGCCAGGGGTAGAACAGCCTTTTTTTTCAATCGCTTCGGCGATGGTGTTTTCACCTACGCTGAAACAGCTACACACAATTTTCCCCACGGAAGGCCGCGCCAAATCCCGTCCACTTAACAACCCGTGGCGTTCAGTCAGCGTCTGCGGCGCCGCGCTAAACGCGCGAACCACCAGGGCTGCATCCAGTTCCGGCAGCGCCCGACCGCTCCAGAACCCCAGCATCAGTTGCCCTTGTTCCCAGGCCAGCAGGTGCCATGTCTCCCCCAAATGGGCTTCCTGAATTTGCCAGCCGTGATGCTGACACCAGGCCAGCAGTTCCGCCTGGATAGTGCGATCCCCGCAAAGCGTCAGGTGATGCAAACCCGGCGCGGCCTTCCGCCACCAGTGCAAATGCTGCGGTAACGTCACCGGCGCACGGGAATACAGCTCGCCCTGCCAATGCGGTTGCCACGGGGCGATGCGCACCGCCGTCTGTTTGCTTTCAGGTTGCCCCGAATGCGGGTCGACCACTGCCTTGACCAGACTATTAATTTTCCCCTGCCGCGCAAAACAGTCGTTCCAGTGCATCGAGGTAAATAACGAGCCGGGGCGCTGGCTGTCGGTCAGTACGACGCGGGCGACCATCACCCCTCGCGGTGAACTGATTCGCGCCAGCGCGCCATTTTGCAAACTAAAACGAGTCGCATCCTGCGGCGACACTTCCACGATAGGCTGGGCAATATGCTGCATCAGCCGCGGCACGTTGCCGGTCCGGGTCATGGTATGCCACTGGTCGCGAATGCGTCCGCTGTTCAGAATGAGTGGATAAAGCGGTTCGGGACGCGCCTGCATTTCCTGCGGCGTAACCGGCACCATGCGTAACCGTCCATCGCCGCGCCAGCCGCGCTGGAGATCCCACGTATTCTCGCTGCGGCTCACCGGCCAGCGTACCGGCTCTAACGCATCCCACTGTTCGCGGCTCAGTGCAGATAGCCCACTGATATCAAACGCTCGCTGCCCCTCGTTCTCAAAGCCGGAAAGCGCCGCGTGTTCGCTGAATACCTCGTGTGGATGCTGCCAGTTAAAGGCGGCGGCAAACCCGAGCTGTTTCGCCACCTGGGCGATTATCCACCAATCGGCTCGCGCCTCGCCGGGGGCCGGGAGAAACGCCCGCTGGCGGGAGATCCGCCGCTCGGAGTTGGTAACGGTGCCGTTTTTTTCTCCCCAACCCAGCGCCGGAAATCGAATGTGCGCATAGCGAGACGTTTCAGTCTCCGCCGCCACTTCAGAGACAATAACCAGTGGGCATACCGCCAGCGCCCGGCTGACCGCATGGCTATCGGGTAACGAAACCGCCGGATTAGTGCCCATAATCCAGACCGCTTTCACCTCACCGCGCCCGATGGCAGAAAACAAGTCCACCGCCATCAGCCCCGGCGTTTGCGCCAGCCGCTCGGTGCCCCAAAAGCGCGCCACCCGGGCGAGATCCGCGGGTTCAAAATTCATATGCGCCGCCAGCATGGTTGCCAGGCCGCCGACTTCCCTGCCGCCCATCGCATTTGGCTGTCCGGTCAGCGAAAATGGCCCGCAGCCCGCACGGCCAAATTTACCGCTGGCTAAATGAACGTTAATAATGGCGTTGCATTTGTCGCTGCCGCTGGACGACTGATTAATGCCCATGGTGTAGAGGGTGATGGCGCGCGGGGCGGCCATGAAGTCCTGATAAAACGCCTGCACGTCGGCCTCTGTCAGGCCGCAAAAATCCGCCACTTTCGCCACCGACCAGTCCGCCGCCATCGCCAGCGCGGCGCGAGCATCGGTGAAATCTGTCTCCGCATTGCCGGTTTGCGCTATCGCTCGCAGCAGCCCGACGAAAAGCCCGGCGTCGGTGCCCGGCGCAATCGCCAGGTGGCGGTCTGCAATATCACAGGTTGCAGTGCGCCGCGGGTCAATCACCACCACTTTCATCTGCGGGTTATCCCGCTTTGCCTGCACCAGCCGCTGATACAGTACCGGATGCGCCCAGGCGGCGTTCGATCCCACCAGCACCACCAGATCGCTGCACTCCACATCCTCATAGCTGCACGGCACCACATCCGCGCCAAACGCCCGTTTGTAGCCGGTCACGGCGGAAGACATGCACAGCCGGGAGTTGGTATCGATGTTTCCCGCGCCGATAAACCCTTTCATCAGCTTGTTGGCGGCGTAGTAATCTTCCGTCAACAGTTGGCCCGAGGCGTAAAACGCCACCGCCTGCGGGCCATGTTCGTCAATAATCGCCTGCAACCGTTGGCCCGCCGCGCTCAGCGCCTGCGGCCAACTGACCTGTTGGCCGTCAAGCTGCGGATGCAGTAGCCGCCCGCTAAGCCCGGTAGTTTCGGCAAGCGCCGCCCCTTTCACACACAACCCTCCGAGGTTGGCCGGATGCGTTTCATCGCCCTGTACGCTTACCTCACCGTCACGCACGGTAGCCAGCACCCCGCAACCAACGCCGCAGTAAGGACAGGTGGTTTTGGTTTGTGTCATGACGCCTCCGCACGCATCACCAGCGCCTGATTACCGACCCACACTTTGCCGTCTTCAATCTTGACCGGCCACGCCCGCACCAGCGGCTCGCCGTTGTCGCACGAACGCCCGTCACGCAGGCGAATACGCTGCTTATACAGCGGGGAGATAACTATTGGCTCACCGCCCGTATCCCCCAGCAGTCCGCGAGATAACACGTTAGCCTGGCTGCCCGGCTCCTGGTTATCCAGCGCATACACTTTGTCATTCAGGCGGAATAGCGCAATTTGCATCTCGCCAAGACGCGCACCAATCCCGGCCTGCGGTGGAATGGCGTCGACGGAGCAGACGGCCTGCCACGGTTTGTTGCTCGCGGCCAGCACCGGCAGTTCCGCCGCGGGCGCGAGCTGCAATTGCCCACGAACCGGCTGACGAGCCACGGCCTCATCCGGGCTGTCGCTATTCACAAACGAACGGAACAGCGCCAACCGCTGTGGGTCGTTGAGGGTCGTTTGCCATTCGCACTGGTAGCTGTCGATAACCCGCGCCATCTCTTGCTCCAGCTCTTCACCGATGCCCAGCGAATCCTCGAGGATCACGCTTTTGAGGTAATCAATGCCGCCTTCGAGGTTATCCATCCAGGTGCTGGTCCGTTGCAGACGGTCAGCGGTGCGAATGTAGAACATCAGAAAACGGTCAACGGTACGCAACAAGGTGGCATCGTCGAGATCGCTGGCGAACAGATCCGCATGGCGCGGCTTCATGCCGCCATTGCCGCACAAATAAAGGTTCCAGCCCTTGTCGGTGGCAATGACCCCAACATCTTTGCTCTGCGCTTCGGCGCATTCGCGGGTACAGCCGGAGACCGCCATTTTGATTTTATGCGGCGCGCGCAGCCCTTTGTAACGATGTTCAAGCGTCACCGCCAGCCCGGTGGAATCCTGCACGCCGTAACGACACCAGGTCGAACCGACGCAGGATTTCACCGTCCGCAGTGATTTACCGTAGGCATGCCCGGTTTCGAAACCCGCCGCCAACAGCTCGCGCCAGATATCCGGCAGCTGTTCCAGCCGCGCGCCGAAGAGATCAATACGCTGGCCACCGGTGATTTTGCTATACAGCGCGTAGCGTTTAGCAATATGGCCGATAGCGATCAGCCCATCCGGCGTCACTTCCCCCGCCGGCATACGTGGCACAATCGAATAGGTCCCGTCTTTCTGGATATTGGCAAAATAGCGATCGTTGGTATCCTGCAGCGGCAAATGCGCGGGCTTGAGCAGGTATTCATTCCAGCATGATGCCAGTACCGAACCGACCAGTGGTTTACAGATTTCACAGCCGTCACCGTGACCATAGCGCTGGATTAGCTGTTCGAAGGTATGAATGCGGTTGACCCGTACCAGGTGATAAATCTCCTGTCGCGAGTACGGGAAGTGTTCGCAGATATCTTTTTTCACCTCCACGCCCTGCTGTTCCAGCTGGTACTCCATTACCTGTTTCACCAGCGCGCTACAGCCGCCGCAGCCGGTCGCCGCTTTGGTACAGCTTTTAATCGCAGCAATGTTGGTTGCCCCCACGCCAACCGCCTGGCAAATGTCGCCTTTGCTGACGTTATGGCACGAACAGATCTGCGCGCTATCCGGCAAGGCGGCAACGCCCAATGCTTTCGGGGCGCTGCCTTCCAGCGCCGGCAAAATCAGCGATTCTGGACGGGCCGGCAGCGCCATATCGTTAAGCATCATTTGCAGCAGCGTGGCGTAATCGCTGGCATCGCCCACCAGCACGCCGCCCAATAGCTTTTTGCCATCGGCGCTGACCACAATTTTTTTATAGACTTGCTCCGGGCCGTGGATCCACTGGTAGCTCTGGCTGCCCGCGGTTCGTCCCTGCGCGTCACCAAACGAGGCCACATCGACCCCCAGCAGTTTGAGCTTGGTACTCATGTCCGCGCCGGTAAACGCGGCATCTTCACCGGCGAGCGTTGCCGCCGCCACCCGTGCCATCTGGTAGCCCGGTGCCACCAGTCCATAGATTTTGTTATCCCACAGCGCGCATTCACCAATCGCGAAAATATCGGCGGCGGAAGTCTGACACCGGTTGTCCACCGCGATACCACCGCGCTCACCAAGGTGGATTCCGGCGCTGCGGGCCAGCGCATCCTGCGGGCGGATCCCGGCGGAGAACACCACCATATCGGTTTCCAGGCTGCTGCCGTCGGCAAAGTTCAGCACCAGCCCATCGGCCATTGGCGTGATGGCGGTCGTGGCTTTGCTGGTGTGCACGCCGACGCCTAAATCAACAATCTTCTCCCGCAGCATTGCCGCGCCGCCGTTATCGAGCTGAACCGCCATCAGATTGGGGGCAAACTCAACCACTTCAGTAGCAAGCCCCAGTTGGCGTAGCGCATTCGCCGCTTCCAGCCCCAGCAGACCGCCGCCAATCACCACCCCGCGCGTGGCCGTTTTGGCCCTGGCGGCAATAGCATCCAAATCATCAAGGGTGCGGTAAACGAAACAGCCCGGCAGATCGTTACCCGGAATCGGCGGCACAAACGGATAGGAACCGGTTGCCAGCACCAGTTTGTCCCAGTGCAGCTCGTGGCCTTCGGCGTCGCAAATGACACGCGACTCGGTATCGATGGCAGTCACCGCCTGCGACAGACGCAGTTCAATGCCGTGCTCAGCAAAGAAATCACCGGCCACCAGCGACAGCGAATCCGCGCTGCGTCCAGCAAAGTACTCAGATAAATGTACCCGGTCATAGGCGGCGTAACGCTCCTCGCCAAAGACCACTATCTGATACTGCTGATGCAGGTTACGGCTAACACATTGCTCAAGAAAATGGTGGCCGACCATACCGTGTCCCACCACCGCTAATGTTGGTTTTGTCATTGTTTGCGTTCCTGCAGCCGTCGGCTGCGTCGTGAATTGGTCGAAGATCCAACCCGCTTGCGCGGGCTGCGTGGAATGCAGTAAATCGGTGAACGTCGCGGCGCTGGCGCAGTCGCCCAGCAGCAGGACGCCGGTCAGTTGCCCATCTCGTATCAACAGCCGGCGATAGTGCCCGGTCTGTGGGTCAAGCGAGCGCCATTGTTCATCTTCCGTGGTGGCCTGAATTTGTCCGGCGCTGAAGAGGTCGATACCGGTCACTTTCAGCCGCGTGCCGCCATCCTGCCAGTGAAAATCATCGCCGGGTGTGCCCGTAAGTCTTGCTGCCAGCACTTCGGCCTGCTGCATACAAGGCGCAACCAGGCCGAAGGTTTGGCCGTCGATTTCACAGCACTCGCCGATGGCGCTCACCCCGGCAACCGCCGTGGCCAGCTGGCGGTTGACCATAATCCCGCGCTGGCAGGCAATACCGGCGTTTTGCGCCAGCGTGATATTCGGCCGGACGCCTGTAGCCATCACCACCCGCACGGCGGGAATTTCGCGCCCATCGCTGAGCTGCACCGCCTGTGGGGTAATCCGTTGAATACCGGCATTGAGTTCACAGCCGATACCGCGCTCCGTCAGACGCTGGGCCAGCAGCGCCCCGGCCTGTTCGTCCAGCTGCTGTTCCATCAATCGGTTGCCGCGATGAATTAAAGTGACGTTGTCACCTAATCGCCGCAGCGCAGCCGCCGCCTCCACGCCTAATACGCCCCCGCCAATCACCACCGCATCGCCGGGCTGCGCCAGAATGGCATCCACATCCTTGATGGTACGGAAGGCAAAAACGTGCGGCAGGTCGACGCCCGCTACCGGCGGTAAAAAGGCCGAGGAACCGCAGGTAAATACCAGTTCATCCCACGGCAGTTCGCGGTGCGTGGTCAGCACTTTGCGCGCTGCGGTATCCACTGTCAGCGCGGTTTCGCCGCAGCACAGCGTAATATGGTGGTCGACGTACCACTGCGCCGGGTGCAACTGCGTCTGCGCAAAGGTCTTTTCCCCACCTAACACCGGCGACAGCTGAATGCGGTTATAGGCCGGATGCGGCTCGTCACCGATAATGGTTATCGCAAACGCATCAGGGGCAGCGGCCACCAGCGTTTCCGCCAGCCGGGTGGCCGCCATGCCATTACCAATCATGACCAGTCGCCGCATACGTCTCCTCCCTTACGCCGCTTTCGGCTGTTTTTCATAGAGGAAATGGAGGATCTGCTGGCGCAGGTGGTGATAACGGCTATCCTCCGCCAGCTGTACCCGATTGCGCGGACGCGGCAAATTGACGTCAAGAATCTCGCCGACGGTGGCGGCTGGGCCATTGGTCATCATCATCACCCGGTCCGAGAGCAGTACCGCTTCATCCACATCGTGGGTGATCAGCACGATGGTGGTATTCAGCGCCTGCTGGATTTGCATCACCGAATCCTGAAGGTGCGCCCGGGTCAACGCATCCAGCGCGCCGAACGGCTCATCCATTAACAAGACTTTAGGTTTCATCGCCAGCGCCCGGGCGATGCCCACGCGCTGCTTCATGCCGCCGGAGATTTCACCGGGGCGTTTGTGCATCGCATGCCCCATCTGCACGCGGTCGAGGTTGTGCTCAATCCACTCCCGACGCTCGGCTTTGCTCATGGTGCGCTGGAAGACGTGGTTAACCGCCAGCGCGACGTTATCAAAGCAGCTCAGCCACGGCAGCAGCGAGTGGTTTTGAAACACCACCGCGCGTTCCGGGCCGGGACCGGCAATTTCACGGTTATCGCAGATAAGCCCGCCTTCGGTCGGCAGCGTGATACCGGCAATCAGATTCAACAGCGTGGATTTCCCGCAGCCGGAGTGACCAATCAGGCTGACGGTTTCCCCTTCGTGAATATCAAAAGAGACGTTTTGCAGCGCCAGAAATTCGCCGCTGGCGGTATGAAAACGCTGGCTCACGGCCTGGACCTGAATTAATGGTTTCATTGTTCTCTCCTCACTTCTCTTGCCAGCTAAAACGACGCGCAATCAGCATCAACCCCTGCTCCAACAGCAGCCCCACCACGCCGATAATCACAATGGCGATCAGGATGTTTTCGACGTTAAGGTTGTTCCACTCATTCCAAATCCAGAAACCAATCCCCAGACCGCCGGTGAGCATTTCTGCCGCCACAATCACCAGCCAGGCGATGCCAATCGACAAACGAACGCCGGTCAGCACCGACGGCAGCACCGCCGGGAACAGAATTTTGCGCATCACCGTCCATTCGGAGAGCTGCAGCACTCGCGCCACGTTGAGGTAATCCTGCGGAATACGCTTCACCCCTTCGGCGGTGTTAATCACCATCGGCCAGATTGAGCAGATGAAAATGGTCCAGCTCGACGCCGGCTCCGCTTTCTGAAATAGCAGCAGGCCGATCGGCAGCCAGGCCAGCGGGCTGACCGGGCGCAGCAGCGCAATCAGCGGCGTAAACATGCGCGAGGCGAAGGTAAAGCGGCCAATCAAAAAGCCCAGCGGGATCCCGACCAGCGCCGCCAGCCCAAAGCCCACCGCCACGCGCTGCAAGGAGGCCAGCACATTCCAGCCAACGCCCACGTCGTTCGGGCCGTTGATGTAGAACGGGTCTGCAAACAGCGTTAACGCCGAATCGAGGGTACTGAGCGGCGTCGGGAAGCCCTTGCTGTTCACGGCGGCGAGCTGCCAGGCCAGCACCAGCAGGCCAAGCCCCAGTAGCGCCGGAATGGTGCGTTCGGCAAGCGCGCGCAAATGACGTCTGAACGCGGGCGGCTGGCGACGCACCTGCACCGGCGGTAGCGTAATCACTTCACCTGCGGGTGCAGGCACATCGACAATCGTGGTTTTGGTCTTCATCTCATGCCCCCAGGCGTTGAACGTTAAAACTCCGGGCGTACCCGGCTGGATCGGCCCCGGTCCATATCGAGCCGTCGATCAATTTGCTGCTGCGCAGCGTTTGCGTTGGCGCACTCACGCCACCCACCGCCAGCGCCGCCTCTTTCCACACATCGATACGGTTAATGCGTTGGGCAATGGCCAGGTAATCCGGGTCGTTTTTCAGCAGTCCCCAGCGACGGAACTGGGTTAAGAACCACATGCCGTCTGACAGCCATGGGAAGCTGGCTTCGCCGTGGTCGAAAAAACGGATCGGATGCGGGTCCTGCCAGCGGCGACCGATGCCGTTGTCATAGGCACCGAGCATGCGGCCCGTCAGATATTGCTCTTTGGTATTCAGCCAGCCGCGCTGGGCGAGGATCTTTGCGGTCTCGCGTTTATTGTCGTCGGAGGCGTCAATCCAGCGCGCGGCATCGAGCAGCGCGGCAACCAATGCACGGCTGGTATTTGGATGCTGCTCAACCCAGTCCCGGCGGGTGCCGAGTACTTTTTCCGGGTGATCCGGCCAGATGTCCTGGCTGGTGGCGGCGGTAAAACCGATGCGGTCATTGATGGCGCGCGCATTCCACGGTTCGCCGACGCAGAAACCCACCATGTTGCCAATACGCATGTTCATCACCATCTGCGGTGGCGGCACCACCACCGTGCGCACGTCGGTAAACGGGTTAATGCCACCGCTCGCCAGCCAGTAATAGAGCCACATGGCATGGGTGCCGGTTGGGAAGGTGTGGGCGAAGGTATAGGTGCCCGGCTCGCTGTTAGCGACAAGCGTTTTCAGCCCGCTAAGATCGGTGACGCCCTTTTCCTGCAAATCGGTCGACAAGGTGATCCCCTGCCCGTTGCGGTTTAGCGTCAGGAGATTGGCCATCGCCTGCGGTTTACCGGCAATACCGAGCTCAAGACCGTACAGCAGGCCATAAAGAATATGCGCCGCATCCAGTTCACCGTTGACCAGCTTGTCGCGTACCGCCGCCCAGCTAGCCTCTTTGCTTGGTACCAGCGTGATGCCGTACTTTTTATCGAACCCCTTCAGCGACGCAATAGCCAACGGCGCACAGTCGGTCAACGGAATAAACCCTACCTTGACCGTTTGCAGCTCCGGCTTATCCGAGCCCGCCGCCCAGGCCGATTGCATAATGCCCGGTAGCAGCATCGCACCGCCCAGGGCCGCTCCGGCCTGCAGTAACCGCCGCCGTGATAGTGAAAACGTCTCGCTCATACTCGCTCCCGAAAGCAAAAAAAAAGCGCCCGGCAATGCTTACGCATTGCAGGACGCCTTTATCCTCGTGGTTCGTGCGCCGCCATTGGCGCACAACCGACTATTTTCAGAAATAATGCAAATCAGATGCCAGGTATGAAATGGCGCATTTTCGCAGGGAAAATGCCGGTGTGCTCACACTTTTGCACCGCATTCAGGCATTCATGCCCGCTGATTGTGCAACGGTGCCCCTGGCTCGTCCTGCCAGAGCGACTTCACCGCCAGCAGCGCGCGGGCGATTTCCACCATCCGCTGGTTTTTGTCCATCGCCATTTTGCGCAGGCAGTGCCAGGCCTGTTCCTCGTTCATCTGTCGATGAGTCATCAGCACGCTTTTGGCTTTGTCTATTAACCGACGCTCCTCCAGCGTGTCTTTCAGCGAAGCCAGCTGGCTGGAAAGCTGCTCCAGCTCGCGCGCTTGTTGGCGAACCAGCGGTAAAAGCTGACGGTCAAGATGCAGCACCAGACTGTCTCCAGGCGGATCGTCAAACGTCGGTGCCAACGTTTCGTCCTCCTGCAAAAGCGCCTCTACGGCATTCATCAGCTCGCCAATCAACAGTTCTTCAAGCCCCCGCATCTGCTCCAGTCGCTGGGTTTGCAGGGTAAACCAGTGCAACGCGCTTTGCCCGTCATCCGCCGTGGGTTTGCGGGTACAGGCGATGCGCCGCAGCTGCTCGATGGCAATACCCGCCTGACACTCGGTAAAAAACAGCATCTTCAGCGGCGCACTGGCCAGCGATAAAAAGCTGTCAAAGCAGGGTTGCTGACCATCGATTCTATCGACCAGCCGCTGGCGAAGTTCGTCGTTAAAATCGCCCAGCGCAAATCCCTGCGCCCCAAGCGCGCGTTCCTGGCCGACCAGCTCTTTGCCCTGCATAAAGCTGTAGAGCGCCACCAATCGACCGGCGAGAGTGGGATCGTCAATGCTGTCGTTAAGCTGTGGAATGATATTCAACAGATGGCGAATCGTGCGGTTGAACTGGCTGGTTGCTGCTTCCGGGCTTATCTGCAATGCGCCCACTTTTTCGCGCAGCGCGGGCAGTTGCTCCAGCGACCACACCGCGCGGGCGATGCGTTGGCACAGGCCGCTGGCGGAAGGTAGATATTGCGGTATCAGCCGGGCAAGCAGGCTGCGGGTCTGTTCATCCACCAACGCCCCGCTGGCGCGGCGTTCGGCAGCATATAATCGCCCCTGCGAGCACAACCAGATGTTGGATGCGCCCCGCTCACACTGTAACATATGCACCACGTGGCTTAACTGGCTCACCAGTTGCCCCTGCTGTGCGAGCTGATGGAGCTGCTCTTTTTGCACCTGACGCGCGTAACGAAACCACTCGATAGCGCCGGGTGTCTCATCTTCACGGTTTATCATGCGCTCTCCCGTTATAGGATTTTCTTACCGATAGTCCTAACGTCTAGCAATAACCGTGCCTTAAAGGAGTTCAGATGCAACGTATCGTCATTATCGCCAACGGTGCTGCTTACGGCAGCGAGTCTCTGTTTAACAGCCTGCGTTTAGCCATTGCTCTGCGCGAGCAGCAGGATGACCTGCAGCTACAGCTGTTCTTAATGTCGGACGCGGTGACTGCGGGCCTGCGCGGGCAAAAACCGGCTGAAGGCTACAACATTCAGCAGATGCTGGAGATCCTCACCGCTCAGGGCGTACCGGTGAAGCTGTGCAAGACCTGTACTGACGGGCGGGGTATCAGCGCGCTGCCGCTGATTGACGGCGTAGAAATCGGCACGTTGGTAGAACTGGCACAGTGGACGCTGGCGGCGGACAAGGTGCTGACCTTCTGATTCGCGACGATATAGTCAGGCAAACCAGAACCATGGTGATTTAAAGGATTTTATATTATCGCAGTATCATTCTTCGTATGAATCTCACGAAGGCTGAATGGATTCAGGGATATTGTCATTTTTGTTGAAGCATTGCGGATTTTTTTGATCAAAATCAGCATCTGCCCCCTCGGTGTTTGGTGTTATGCCATGAGTGATTTGTGAACAATATCACAGGCGAAATAGAGGATTCGATCGCAGGAAGCGGGTTGACTCATAGGCAGCGGGGTAGTTTGGCGATGGTTAAGGCAAGTTTGACATTGTTTGGTGGGGATACGGTGGTGGTGCGTTGTTCTGAGCGTTGCCATATTCATTTAATGAGCACGCAGAAAAATACCAGCAGTCATAATACCGATATTTTGAGCGTACAAAACGAAGAGAAAGCGTATTTGACCGTGCCGTATAGCGGCACCTGGAATGTGCTGATCGATAGCCACAGCCAGTCTCTTGAGCACTCCATCAGCTACGTAGCAGCCTGATGATTCACCCCGGAAGCACGCACTTCCGGGGTTTTCACGATACCGCTTAAGCCAGCCCCGGCGGATTTACCCCGCCAATCAGCGTCCGCACTTTACCGATCAGCTCATTCAGACCGTCATCCGGCATTCCTAACTTTTTCAGCTCTTGCTCCAGCGAGAACAGATACTGCGCGTTGGTGCCCAGCGGCCCGCTGGCGCGCGCAATCAGCGGCGCAATCACCTGCACGCTGGTGTCAGACTCATACAGCGGATGACGCGGGTCCATAATAAATACCAGCGCGTTAACCGTACGCCCGTCGTCAAGGCTCAGCTTGCACCAGGTTGGCAGATAGCAGCCGGTTATCATCTCGCGCTTCCACAATAGTGACAGCTCGTTTTCAATCTCATCGTCCGGCAGACGGTAGGCAACGCCCGTGGTGCGCCCGCCCTCTTTGAGCGCCAGCATGCGCCCCGGTTGACAGGCGCTGCCTCGCCCGGCCGTCAGACGCAGACAGAACGCCCGGTGCCAGCCAACCAGCGTACCGGTGACTGACTCACTAAAGTTAAGCGCCGGGTTCCACATCAGTGAACCGTAGCCAAAAATCCACACCGGGCCGTTATCTGGCCGACAGGCTAGCGTCGCCGCCAGCGATGCCGCACGTTGTTCAGCAGACCATAATAGCGATTCCTCAATGGCGCCAAACGCCGTTGTACAATCTGCCTTCATCAAGAAATCACGCGTTAACACTGTAAACCTCCACCACCACTTCTCTTCCCTGCAACACATACGCCCTTAAGGGAACGAATGGTGACCTCCGGAGCTGTCATTGATGAAATATTATCCAGCTTTATGCGGCAGGATGCAATTTGTCTGCTATGCCTTCTGCGTCAATTCACGTCCGTATTGGCGATAAAAATGGATAATTCCAACACAGCAATTTGCTGTTATTTAAAAAATATTTAACCGATACTTTATATTATAGACATCTATGCGAAAAAATGGCGCTATGGGTAAATTTTAGTAAAAGATCGCATTGCCAGTGGAAAAATTTGTTAATTTATCCCACTGCTTTTTCTATAATTATAAATACCTGCACAGATGGAGACAAACATGACCCACGCGCATGAGGCGGTGAAAACTCGCCATAAGGAGACGTCGCTTATTTTCCCGGTAGTGGCGCTGGCAATCCTGTTATTCTGGGGAAGTAGTCAGTCATTGCCAGTGGTTATCGCGATTAACGCCATGGCGTTAGTTGGTATTCTTAGCAGCGCATTTAGCGTTGTACGCCATGCGGATGTATTAGCACACCGCCTTGGCGAGCCGTACGGCTCTCTGATTTTAAGCCTTTCCGTGGTTATCCTTGAGGTTAGTCTGATATCGGCATTAATGGCTACGGGTGATGCTGCCCCTACCCTGATGCGCGATACTCTCTATTCCATCATTATGATCGTCACCGGCGGATTAGTCGGCTTTTCGTTATTGCTCGGTGGTCGTAAATTCGCCACGCAATATATGAACCTATTTGGTATCAAGCAGTATTTAATTGCCCTGTTTCCGCTGGCAATTATTGTACTAGTCTTCCCGACCTCATTGCCGGGTGCCAATTTTACCATTGGCCAGTCGCTGCTGGTGGCGCTGATTTCTGCCGCCATGTACGGCGTATTCTTGCTAATTCAGACCAAAACGCACCAAAGCCTGTTTATTTACGAGCATGAAGATGACAGCGATGACGATGACCCGCATCACGGTAAACCGTCGGCGCATAGCAGCCTGTGGCACGCGGTGTGGCTGATTGTCCATCTGGTTGCGGTTATTGCCGTCACCAAGATGAACGCCAACCCGCTGGAGACGTTACTGACCAGCATGAACGCCCCGGTGGCCTTTACCGGTTTCCTGGTGGCCCTGCTTATCCTGTCGCCGGAAGGTCTTGGTGCATTGAAGGCGGTGTTGAATAACCAGGTACAGCGCGCCATGAACCTGTTCTTTGGTTCGGTGCTGGCGACGATTTCACTGACCGTGCCGGTGGTGACGCTGATTGCTTACATGACCGGCAACGAGCTGATGTTTGGCCTGGGGATGCCGGAGATGATTGTAATGGTTGCCTCGTTGGTGCTGTGCCAGATTTCCTTCTCAACCGGGCGTACCAACGTGTTGAACGGTGCGGCGCATCTGGCGCTGTTTGCAGCTTATCTGATGACTATTTTTGCCTGATAGCTATTTCAATGCCGGATGACAACGCTTCGCGTCTATTCCGGCCTACATGTTTCGCTAATAAAAAAGCCGGTCTGTTATACAACAGGCCGGCTTTTTTTATTCGTTAAGCAACGTTATTTGCTGGTATCCAGCTCGTCGAACCCTTTAACCAGGTCGTCGATGGCTTTCATTTGCTTCAGGAATGGTTCCAGTTTATCCAGCGGCAGCGCGGATGGACCATCACAACGGGCATGTTCTGGATCTGGATGCGCTTCAATGAACAGACCGGCGATACCGACTGCCATACCCGCACGCGCCAGTTCAGCAACCTGCGCACGACGACCGCCAGATGCTGCACCAAACGGGTCGCGGCACTGCAGCGCGTGGGTCACGTCAAAGATAACCGGGGAGTTGTTAGACGCTTTTTTCATCACGCCAAAGCCCAGCATATCGACAACCAGATTGTCGTAACCGAAGTTTGCACCACGGTCACAAAGAATAATCTGGTCATTACCGCCTTCAATGAACTTGTCGACGATGTTACCCATCTGGCCTGGGCTCACGAACTGTGGTTTTTTAACGTTGATAACTGCGCCGGTTTTCGCCATTGCTTCAACCAGGTCGGTCTGGCGAGCAAGGAATGCTGGCAGCTGGATAACGTCAACCACGTCGGCAACCGGCTGAGCCTGGCTGGCTTCATGAACGTCGGTGATGATCTTCACGCCGAAGGTCTGCTTCAGTTCCTGGAAAATCTTCATCCCTTCTTCCAGGCCTGGGCCACGGTAGGAGTGAATCGAGGAACGGTTGGCTTTATCAAATGAAGCTTTGAATACGTAAGGGATGCCCAGTTTTTGGGTCACGGTCACGTAGTGCTCGCAAATACGCATTGCCAGGTCACGTGACTCCAGCACGTTCATGCCGCCAAACAGAACAAACGGCAGGTCGTTTGCGACTTTGATATCACCAATGCTAACCACTTTTTCTTTCATAAGAGCGCCTTGTTAGGGTATTTCCGCGATTATATACGCAAATAACTTAAGTTACATCAAAGGGGCAAGGGTACGAATTTGCCCCGCTAAAAACGGGTTTTAATGAAGAGTAACTTGCTTGTGCGCGATGGTATTAATCTGCGCACGGATCATTTCGCTGATCGGGTCTTCCGGACATTGCTCAACGAAATAATTTAAATCAGTAAGGGCAATATGTTCACATTCCAGCTGCGCGTAGATAAGCCCACGATCGCGAATTTCATACGGGTCTTCCGGGTTAAACTGCAGCAGCGTTTGGCTGGCACCCAGCGCCAGCTCCATCTGCCGCTCTTCCATCAGCGCCGACTTCAGCGTATCGAGCAGCTTGCGGACAACTTCAGCGTTGTCTGCTTCATCGAGATCTTCATTAAACAGCTCCGCCATCGGGCTGATGTTGCCTTTGAGCCAGACTTCCAGCGTGTGTTCGTCGAGCGTCTCGCCGTTGAACGGATTCACCAGCCACAGCTCTTCGTCGTCAACATCGGCGCGCAGCAGCAGTTGGGTAGGGAAAATCACCGGCACCACGGGAATGTCGAGGTGGCTGGCAATCCACAGCACTATCGCCCCGAGCGCAACCGCACTGCCCTGACGATTTTTCAGCACCTGATCGAGCCACAGCGCATCGGACAGGCGATATACGCCCGACGAGTCGCCAAAATTCCACTCATGATAAAACAGCTCAATCAGACGCTCCATTTGACGCGTCAGCGTCCAGGAAGGGCTAATTTCCTCGCGGGCTAATGCCACCAGGCATTCGAGCTGTTCACGCACCTTCTGCGATGGGAAATCATCACGAATCATTTCGGAAATAAGGATCATGCCATCGCACAGCGGCGCTTTATTAAATTCAAAATCAGCCAGTGACTTCATACCTTACCCCAACAACGGAACTTTAGTGATGGCGAGTTTAACGATGATGCACAACACCACCAGTGCAAGCAGGAAGGCGACAAAGCCACTCTGCTGACTGCGCTGACGACGACGTCCAAGCGCGACAAAACCCAAAAAGATGTAAATGATAACGCCAAACAGCTTCTCCGTCAGCCATGTCCCTTCTTCGGTGAAAGGAAAATAGCGCGTCATCAGCATCAGCGCGACGCCGCTCAGTAGCAGTACGCTATCGACTGCATGTGGCAGAACGCGCACCCAGCGCGCCTCCAGCATGGCGTTAGCGTGGTGTTTCCACCAGTAGCGTAGTGCAAAAAAGCTGACGGAAACAATGGCCGACCCTATATGTAGATAGAGCACCCACTGGAATAAATTCATGGACAAACCTCCGCGTCACCCGGCCATTGCGCCAGCGTCAGGCGATCGTTGTCACCGTAGTCGCGGCAGGTTTGGGCATGCTGATAGCCTGCTGCCTGGAACAACTCACGCACTGCCTCACCCTGCTTCCAGCCGTGTTCAAGCAGCATATAGCCGCCCGGCAGTAATTGCTGACGACCGTGACGGATAATGTGCGCGAGATCGGCAAGACCGTTTTGCGCGGCCACCAACGCGGTTTTCGGTTCAAAACGCACGTCGCCCTGAGCAAGGTGTTCGTCTTGCTCATCGATATAGGGCGGATTGCTGACGATCATAGCAAAGCGCTGACCGTCCAGCGCGCTGAACCAGTTGCTTTGCAAAAGAGTCATATTGTGGATGCCAAGATTATCGGCATTCCGCTGCGCCAGCGCCACCGCATCGGCAATAAAGTCAACGGCGGTCAACTGGCAGTCCGGGCGTTCGCTCGCCAACGCCAGCGCCACGGCACCGGTGCCGGTGCCCAGATCGAGAATACGGCACGGCGTTTGCGGCAGACGCGCCAGCGCCTGCTCAACCAGACATTCCGTATCCGGGCGCGGGATCAGCGTCACCGGAGAGACAAAGAGCGGCAGCGACCAAAACTCACGTGTGCCCACTAGATGAGCGACCGGTTCACCGTTAGCACGCCGTGCCAGCAGTTCCGCCAGTGCTGCCATCTGCGAGGCCGTCAGTTCGGTCTCATCAAAAGCCAGAATGTAGGTCCGCGCCTTGCCGGTTACGTGTCCCAGCAGGATCTCGGCGTCGCGCCGCGGGCTTTCGCTCGCTGCGAAGGCCGCGATAGCCTGTTGTAGCCACTGTCGATAAGTCATCATTCCGTGTCGGACAGCGCCGCCAGCTGATCGGCCTGATATTCCTGCACGATAGGCTCGATAAGCATATCCAGCTTGCCTTCCATCACTTCATCCAGACGGTAAAGCGTCACGTTGATGCGGTGATCGGTGACGCGCCCCTGCGGGAAGTTATAGGTACGGTTACGATCGCTGCGATCGCCGCTGCCCAGCAGGTTACGGCGCTCGGAGGCTTCCGCCTGCTGACGACGAGCAATTTCCGCCGCACGAATACGCGAACCCAGCACCGACATCGCTTTGGCTTTGTTTTTATGCTGGGAACGTTCGTCCTGACACTCCACCACGATGCCGGTTGGCAAGTGGGTAATACGGATTGCGGAGTCGGTGGTGTTAACATGCTGACCGCCGGCGCCCGAGGAGCGGAAGGTATCAATACGCAGGTCCGCCGGGTTGATATCCGGCAGCTCGGCTTCCGGCACCTCTGGCAATACGGCCACGGTACAGGCGGAGGTGTGGATACGCCCCTGAGATTCGGTGGCCGGAACGCGCTGTACGCGGTGGCCGCCGGACTCAAATTTCAGGCGACCGTAAACGCCTTCGCCGCTGATTTTCGCGATCACTTCTTTAAAGCCACCATGTTCGCCTTCGTTGGCGCTCATGATCTCCACGCGCCAGCGGCGGGATTCCGCATAGCGGGAATACATCCGGAACAGATCGCCGGCAAACAGCGCCGCTTCGTCACCGCCGGTACCAGCGCGCACTTCAACAAACGCGTTGCGTTCATCGTCCGGATCGCGAGGCAGCAGCAGAACCTGCAGCTGCTGTTCCAGCTGTTCTTCACGCGCTTTGGCTTCCTGTAACTCTTCCTGCGCCATTTCGCGCATTTCAGGATCGTCGAGCATCATCTGCGCGGTTTCAATATCATCCTGAACCTGGCGCCAGTCGGTATAACAACGAGAAACGTCGCCTAACTGCGCGTACTCACGCGACAGCGCCCGGAAACGGTCCTGATCGGCAATGGTTGCCGCATCTCCAAGCAGCGCCTGAACTTCTTCATGGCGCTCGTAGAGAGCTTCCAGTTTAGCAACAATAGAAGGCTTCATTGGCGTAAATGCACCTTGTAATAAATAGAGTTGTGCTACTCCAGCCCGAGGCTGTTGCGCAGAATATGCAGGCGTTCATCATCCCCGTCACGGGCGGCCTGCTGAAGTGATTTGGTTGGCGTGTGGATCAGGCGGTTGGTTAATTTACGTGCCAGATCCTGCATGATGACCTGCGGATCGCCGCCCTGTTCGAGCGCGGCAATCGCTTTCGCGGTGAGTTCTTCACGCGCGCTTTCAGCCTGAGCGCGATAATCACGAATGATTTCGCTGGCGCTTTGCGCGCGCAGCCAGGCCATAAATTCACTGGCTTCCTGCTCGACAATCGTTTCAGCCTGTACCGCCGCGGCTTTGCGCTGCGCCAGGTTGTGCTGAATGATATTTTGCAGGTCATCCACGCTGTACAGATAGGCGTTGGCGAGTTTCCCCACCTCCGGTTCCACATCGCGCGGTACGGCAATATCCACCAGCAGCATCGGCTGATTGCGGCGCGCCTTGAGGGCACGCTCAACCATGCCTTTACCAATAATCGGCAGCGGACTGGCGGTTGAACTGATAATAATGTCGGCCTCTTTTAGCCGCTCGTCGACGTCGCTTAAGGCAATCACTTCCGCCCCCACTTCGTCCGCCAGCACCTGCGCCCGCTCACGGGTACGGTTGGCAATCAGCATTTTTTGCACGTGATGTTCGCGCAGATGGCGCGCCACAAGCTCGATGGTCTCGCCTGCGCCAACCAGCAGCACCGTGACCGTCGAGAGAGATTCAAAAATTTGTCGTGCCAGCGTACAGGCGGCAAACGCGACCGACACCGCGCTGGCGCCGATATCCGTCTCCGTGCGTACACGCTTGGCCACGGAGAATGATTTCTGGAACATGCGTTCCAGTTCGCTCACGTTGAGATGGCCGCGGCTGGAGTCGGCAAAGGCTTTTTTCACCTGCCCTAAGATCTGCGGTTCACCAAGCACCAGCGAGTCTAAGCCGCTGGCGACGCGCATCAGATGGCTGACGGCGTCGTTGTCCTGATGCCAGTAGAGGCTCTGACGCAGCTCGGCTTCGTTTAATCCGTGGTAATCGCACAGCCAGCGGATAATCGCTTCATGCTGATTATCCTGCTCTTCGACGCTCAGGTAGAGTTCGGTGCGGTTGCAGGTCGACAGGACCACTCCCCCTTGTACCATTGGCTGAGCCAGCAGGCTCTCCAGCGCCTGGTCAAGCGTATCTGGCGAAAACGTCACACGTTCTCGCAGCGCTACCGGGGCTGTTTTGTGGTTAATGCCAAGAGCTAAAAGGGTCATTGTACGGGAGTAGTACCAGCGTTGATAAGGTTAGTCTGAGCGCATCATACAGGATGCGCGAGATCAATAAAAGGGAGGCTCCCCTTTTGGAGTAATAGGTAAGCTGGGTTAATTTTATGATTTAAGACAACTTGAGCGTAGACGCTGCCCCCCGGCAACGCTAGCATTAAGCCTAATTACTGCAACGCATTTCAAGGATTGTCATTATTATGGCCCTGTCTGATTTCCGCATGGTTCGTCTGCTGCCGCTGGCAGCGCTGGTTCTTACCGCTTGTACCACCACTCAACCGCCAGGGCCGGGCAAAAGTCCAACCTCGCCTGAGTGGCAGCAGCATCAGCAAGAAGTGCGCAAGCTCAGCCAGTACCAGACGCGCGGCGCCTTTGCTTATATCTCCGACCAGCAGAAGGTTTATGCCCGCTTCTTCTGGCAGCAAACCGGCCAGGATAACTATCGCCTGCTGCTCACCAACCCGTTAGGCAGTACCGAGCTGGAGCTGGTTGGCCAGGCGGGCTCGGCGCAGTTGACCGATAATAAAGGCCAACACTACACTGCCGCCGACGGCGAGGAGATGATCGGCAAGCTGACCGGGATGCCGATTCCACTCAACAGCCTGCGTCAGTGGATTCTTGGCCTACCGGGCGACGCCACCGACTATAAGCTTGATGATCAGTACCGTCTGAGCGAGCTCAACTACAGCCAAAACGGCAAAACCTGGAAAGTGGTCTACGGTGGCTACGACAGTAAAACGCAGCCGGTGCTGCCGTCCAACATGGAGCTGACCCAAGGCTCGCAGCGCATCAAGCTGAAAATGGACAACTGGATCGTTAAATGATGACCCGCTGGCCCTCTCCCGCAAAGCTGAACCTGTTTTTATACATTACCGGGCAGCGTCCTGATGGCTACCACACGCTACAGACGCTGTTTCAGTTCCTCAATTACGGCGATACGCTGACCATCGTGCCACGTAGCGACGGGCAGCTACATCTACTCACGCCGGTCGACGGCGTGCCCAATGAAGAGAACCTGATTATTCGCGCCGCGCGCCTGCTGATGAAAACGGCGGCGCAAAGCCAGCGTCTGCCAGAAGGCAGCGGTGCCGATATCAGTATCGACAAGCGTTTGCCGATGGGCGGTGGCCTGGGCGGCGGTTCATCGAATGCGGCAACGGTACTGGTTGCGCTGAACCATCTCTGGCAGTGTCATCTCTCGGAAGATGAGTTAGCGACCATCGGCTTGACGCTCGGCGCGGATGTGCCGGTCTTTGTTCGCGGTCACGCGGCCTTTGCTGAAGGCGTGGGCGAAGTGCTGACACCGGTTGAAGTGGCGGAAAAATGGTATCTGGTGGCCCATCCGGGTGTCAGTATTCCAACACCGGTCATTTTTGGCGATCCGGAGCTGCCACGAAATACCCCTGTCAGGTCAATAGATACGTTATTAAATTGTGAATTCGCTAATGATTGCGAGGTTATCGCAAGAAAACGTTTTCGCGAGGTTGATGATGTGCTTTCCTGGCTGTTAGAATACGCGCCGTCGCGCCTGACTGGAACAGGAGCCTGTGTCTTTGCTGAATTCGACACGGAACTCGCTGCCCGCCAGGTGCTTGAGCAAGCCCCGGAATGGTTGCAAGGCTTTGTGGCGAAAGGTGTAAACCTCTCTCCATTGAAGCAAGCCCTACTCTGAATTATTCGGATTTCCGCCAGTTTTGCTGACGAAAGAAGAAAAGTGATGAGTAAACCCTGCCGGGCAAACTGAGCTCCGGTGACAACGTCACCCCGTTCCAGACGTTGCATCGTGCTCTTTAATACACCGCCTGGATGAAATCGCGCCTGGCCCGCACAGTTTTTGGCCCGTTTCATCCACCACTGGACGCATGCCTGAGGTTCTTCTCGTGCCTGATATGAAGCTTTTTGCTGGTAACGCCACCCCGGAACTAGCACAACGTATTGCCAACCGCCTGTACACTTCTCTCGGCGACGCCGCTGTAGGTCGCTTTAGCGACGGCGAAGTCAGCGTACAAATCAATGAAAACGTACGCGGTGGTGATATTTTCATCATCCAGTCCACTTGTGCCCCTACTAACGACAACCTGATGGAATTGGTTGTTATGGTAGATGCCCTGCGTCGTGCTTCCGCAGGCCGAATCACTGCCGTTATCCCTTACTTCGGCTATGCCCGTCAGGACCGTCGCGTACGTTCTGCGCGTGTACCGATCACCGCTAAAGTTGTTGCTGACTTCCTGTCCAGCGTTGGCGTTGACCGCGTACTGACCGTAGATCTGCACGCTGAACAGATCCAGGGCTTCTTCGATGTTCCGGTTGATAACGTGTTTGGTAGCCCGATTCTGCTTGAAGATATGCTGCAGCTGAACCTGGAAAACCCAATTGTGGTTTCTCCAGACATCGGTGGCGTAGTTCGCGCACGTGCTATCGCTAAACTGCTTAACGATACCGACATGGCTATCATCGACAAACGTCGCCCGCGTGCGAACGTTTCCCAGGTTATGCATATCATCGGTGATGTTGCCGGTCGTGACTGCATTCTGGTTGATGACATGATTGATACCGGCGGCACGCTGTGTAAAGCAGCTGAAGCGCTGAAAGAACGTGGTGCTAAACGCGTATTTGCTTACGCAACTCACCCGATCTTCTCCGGTAACGCGGTAAACAACCTGCGTAACTCCGTCATCGACGAAGTTATCGTCTGCGATACCATCCCGTTAAGCGATGAGATCAAAGCGCTGCCAAACGTCCGTACCCTGACTCTGTCCGGGATGCTGGCCGAAGCGATTCGTCGTATCAGCAACGAAGAATCCATCTCTGCCATGTTCGAGCATTAATCGAATTTGGTTAAAAAACCCGCTGCGGCGGGTTTTTTTGTCTATAGTGTTTATTTGTATGATTTATGCCAACTTCACTGCCATTCACCTGACAGATGATGCGCTCACGGATGAAACAGTATTGTGAATAAATTATTCTCCCCTGAAATAATGCCTTTCCGCGCGCTGATTGACGCCTGCTGGAAAGAGAAATACAGCACCACGCGCTTTATACGCGACCTTATCGCCGGGATCACCGTCGGTATTATTGCCATCCCGCTGGCGATGGCGCTGGCGATTGGTAGCGGCGTTGCGCCACAGTACGGCCTTTATACCTCCGCCGTTGCTGGCATTGTTATCGCCCTCAGCGGCGGTTCCCGTTTTAGCGTATCCGGGCCGACCGCCGCCTTTGTGGTGATCCTCTACCCGGTATCGCAACAGTTTGGCCTCGCTGGCTTACTGGTGGCGACGCTGATGTCGGGGCTGTTTTTGATCCTCTTTGGCCTCGCCCGTTTTGGCCGCCTGATTGAATACATTCCGCTGTCTGTCACCCTCGGTTTTACCTCGGGGATTGGTATTACCATCGGGACCATGCAGATTAAAGACTTCCTTGGTCTGCAAATGGCGCATGTCCCTGAGCATTATTTACAGAAAGTTGGCGCGCTGGCGATGGCCCTGCCGACCATTAATTTCGGTGATGCGGCGATCGGCATTGTCACCCTTGGAACCTTAATTCTCTGGCCACGCCTCGGCCTGCGTCTGCCGGGGCACCTCCCCGCGCTGATTGCGGGCTGCCTGGTGATGGTCATCGTCAATATGCTTGGCGGCCACGTCGCGACTATCGGTTCTCAGTTCCACTATATTCTGGCCGATGGCTCACAGGGTAATGGCATTCCACAGCTGCTGCCGCAGTTTATACTGCCATGGGATCTGCCTGGTTCAACCTTTACGCTCAGCTGGGACTCCCTGCATGCGCTTCTGCCCGCCGCCTTTTCCATGGCGATGCTCGGCGCGATTGAATCGCTGCTTTGCGCCGTGGTGCTGGATGGAATGACCGGCACCAAACATAAAGCCAATAGCGAGCTTATCGGCCAGGGTTTGGGCAACATTGTTGCGCCGTTCTTCGGTGGGATTACCGCCACCGCCGCAATTGCCCGCTCCGCCGCCAACGTACGCGCGGGCGCAACCTCTCCGGTTTCCGCGGTCATTCATGCGATTTTAGTGATTCTGGCTCTGCTTGTCCTCGCTCCGGTATTGTCGTGGCTGCCGCTGTCGGCCATGGCTGCACTGCTGCTGATGGTGGCGTGGAACATGAGCGAAGCGCATAAAGTGGTGTATCTGCTGCGCAAAGCGCCGAAAGACGACATCATTGTGATGCTAATTTGTATGTCGCTGACCGTGCTGTTCGATATGGTTATCGCCATCAGCGTCGGTATTGTGCTGGCGTCACTGCTGTTTATGCGCCGAATCGCCCGCATGACCCGTCTCTCCACGGTCAACGTGACGGTTCCGGACGATGTGCTGGTGCTGCGCGTCATTGGCCCGCTGTTCTTTGCCGCCGCCGAAGGGCTGTTTACCGATCTGGAAACGCGTATTGCGGGTAAACGAATTGTGGTACTGAAGTGGGATGCGGTGCCGGTACTTGATGCCGGTGGTTTAGACGCGTTCCAGCGTTTCGTCAAAAAACTGCCGGAAGGCTGTGAACTGCGGGTATCGAATCTTGAGTTTCAGCCGCTGCGCACCATGGCGCGCGCCGGTATTCAGCCGATTCCGGGACGCTTAGCCTTCTTCCCGAATAAAGACGCCGCGCTGGCGGATATTCAGTAAAAAAAATGGCTCCCCAGGGAGCCATTTTCATTTCAGCATTAACGCCAAACGTTACGCTTTCAGCAGCTGTTCTGCGGTCTGTTTGACGCTGGCCAGCAGGACTTTGATATCCTCCAGGCACACGGTCGGGTTCAGCAGAGTCAGCTTCAGGCAGGTGACACCATCGGCTTCGGTAACGCCGACGTTAGCGCTGCCGGAGGCCAGCAGCACGTCGCCGATACGCTGGTTCAGCAGTGCCACAAACGCCATATCCGTACTTTCCGGACGGAAGCGGAACAGAACGCTTGCCAACTGCGGCTGCATCACCAGTTCCAGATGCGGCTGCGCTGCCACAAACTCGGCGACATCACGGGCCAGCGTTACGCCGTTATCAATGATTTCGGCATACTGCTTTTTACCCAGCGCTTCAAGGCCCATCCACAGCTTCAGCGCATCAAAACGACGCGTGGTCTGCAGGGATTTCGACACCAGGTTCGGTACGCCGTGCTCTTCATCAAAATCAGAGTTCAGGTACGCAGCCTGGTAGCGCATCAGCTCATAGTGACGCGCTTCTTTTAGCAAGAACGCGCCGCAGCTGATGGTCTGGAAGAACTGCTTATGGAAGTCCAGAGTGACGGAGTCAGCAAGTTCCAGCCCGTTGAGGAAGTGACGATACTTCTCAGAAAGCAGTAACGCCCCGCCCCACGCGGCATCCACGTGCATCCAGATCTGCTGTTCAGCAGCCAGTGCAGCGATTTCTGTTAACGGATCGATAGCTCCCGCATCGGTGGTACCGGCGGTGGCAACAATCGCCATCACCTGCTCGCCGTTGGCTTTCGCCTGCGCCAGCTTCTCACGCAGATCGTTAAGATCCATGCGCGAGAACGCGTCGGTTTTCACCAGCGTGACCGAGCGATAGCCCAGCCCCATCAGCGCCATGTTTTTCTGCACCGAGAAGTGGGCATTTTCAGAGCAGAACACTTTGATTTTGCTCAGATCGCCGGTTAAACCATCCTGCTGGATAGAGTGCCCCTGACGCGCGAAGAACGCGTCGCGAGCCAGCATCAGCCCCATCAGATTGCTCTGGGTGCCGCCGCTGGTGAATACACCGGCATCGCCTGCGCTGTATCCCACCTGCTCACGCAGCCATTCAATGAGTTTGATCTCAATAATGGTCGCGGACGGGCTTTGATCCCAGGAATCCATGCTCTGGTTGGTGGCGTTGATCAACACTTCCGCCGCCTGGCTAATCACCAGGCTTGGGCAATGCAGATGCGCCACGCACTGCGCGTGATGCACGGACAGGCTGTCTTTAAGGAAATACTCAACCGCACGCTCGATAGCGGCCTGGTTACCCAGGCCCCCGGAGGTGAAATTCAGGCTGATACGGGAGCGCAGCTGTTCAACGGTTTTGCCCTGATACATCTCAGGCTGTTTTAACCATTCTACAACAGCTTTCGTGCTCTGCTCGATAGCGTCCTGATAGGCAGCGATACTCTGCGCCGAGCCGGACAGAATCGGGTTTACATCAGACATTCGACCCACTCCGTTAAACCGGCTTCACGCCAGCGCCCAGCAAGGCGTTTTCAAATTTATCGAGGAAGATTTCCAGCTCTTCATTGGTGATCAGCAGGGACGGCAGCAGACGCAGTACGCAACCGTGACGACCACCGCGCTCCAGAATCAGACCGGATTCGAAGCATTTTTTCTGAAGCAGGGCTGACAGTTCGCCATCGGCCGGATAGCAGCCCATGTGATCCTGCGCTTCGTTTGGTTTGACGATTTCGAGGCCAATCATCAGGCCCAGACCGCGAACCTGGCCGATAACCGGATAGCGTTTCTGCAGTTCTTCCAGTTTACCTTTCAGCCACTCGCCCTGGGCGGCAACTTTGTCGGCAATTTTGTCGTCTTTGAGGATCTTCAGCGTCGTCAAACCGGTGGCCATTGCCAGCTGGTTGCCGCGGAAGGTACCGGTGTGATGACCTGGTGCCCACGCATCGAACTGCTTTTTAATCCCCAGAACGGCCAGCGGCAGACCGCCGCCAACGGCTTTGGACATCACGATGATGTCTGGCTCAATACCGGCGTGTTCAAATGCGAACAGTTTACCGGTACGGGCAAAGCCCGCCTGCACTTCATCGATAATCAGCAGGATGCCGTGTTCCTGAGTCACTTTGCGAATACGCTGCAGCCACTCAACCGGAGCCGGGTTCACGCCGCCTTCACCCTGAACGGCTTCAAGAATCACCGCCGCAGGTTTACGCACGCCGCTTTCAACGTCGTTAATCAGGTTTTCGAAGTAGTAGGTCAGCGCTTTGACGCCCGCTTCGCCGCCGATACCCAGTGGGCAACGGTATTCATGCGGATACGGCATGAACTGAACTTCAGCCATCATGTTGCTAACGGCTTCTTTCGGCGACAGGTTGCCGGTCACGGACAGTGCGCCATGGGTCATCCCATGGTAGCCGCCGGAGAAGCTGATAATGCTGGAACGGCCGGTGACTTTTTTAGCCAGCTTCAGCGCCGCTTCAACGGCATCAGCGCCGGATGGGCCGGTGAACTGCAGGCAATATTCTTTGCCCTGTCCCGGTAATAAAGAGAGTAAATAAGATGAAAATTCATCTTTTAATGGCGTAGTAAGATCGAGTGTATGTAACGGTAGGCCACTGGAGATGACACTTTGAATGCTTTGAAGCACATCGGGGTGATTATGACCAAGCGCCAGGGTACCGGCACCTGCCAGACAATCAAGATATTGATTATTTTCAACATCAGTAATCCAGACGCCCTGCGCTTTGGCAATAGCCAACGGTAGTTTACGTGGATAGCTTCTGACGTTAGATTCAAACTCAGCTTGTCTTGCTAAAAAGGTATCATTGCTTTGAGGTAATGAATTAGCATTTAAAGTATCAATACGGACTTTATCCGTCATCATATCACTCCTACAAGCAGGCGTAGTTTTGCGCCCGATTGAATAAATGGTTAAAAGGATTGCCTGTAAAAAAACGCGGCTAATATATGTTGTTTTAAGCATGGACTCAATCATTTATTTTACGCTGCTTTCTTACAACCTTTTCCCCTCTAAAATCAACAAGTAACGAAACATCACTCACAATGTTTTCACCAAAATTTGTTACCATTTATCTTAAACAGCAACAGTTGGCTACAATGCGGACAATCTAATGAAATCCATCTCATTGACAGGGTTTTATTAATCTTTTACACGTTTTTACCATTAATAACGCAGGGCTTCTTTAGTTAAAGCACGATCTTTAACTTGTTTATGGTTTATTAAAATAAATAAGTCGATCCCCAAGGATAAATCACTTAGTATGGCGCGCTTATTTACATACGCTGTAAATAAACAGTTAATGCGCATTCCCCGGTAACGAGCGACAGGCGAAACTCGTTATCGACAACAGGAGTATTTCCTGGGTTGTCATTAGAAATGTTCGCGGGCGGACATTTCGTAAGGCGAAGCTGTCTTCCCTTATGCCGAGAATGAAAATTTTCTAGCCATGTATTTATGGCGCCCTGATATGAGATTGTTATGACTCGCATTTATCCACAGTTCATCGTTGCCAAATTTGGCGGCACTAGCGTTGCTGATTTTGATGCCATGAATCGCAGCGCCAGCATTGTCCTTTCCGATCCAAATGTTCGTTTAGTGGTTCTGTCGGCCTCGGCAGGCGTCACAAACTTGCTGGTGGAGCTTTCTGAAGGCCTGGAGAGTCATCTGCAATTAGACAAGCTTGATACTTTACGCACCATCCAATACAACATCATTTCCCGATTGAAGCAGCCTTCGGTCATCAGCGCGGAAATTGATAATCTCCTCGAAAATATAGCTCGCCTGGCCCATACCGCGATGACCTCTGCGTCGACCGCGCTGAGCGATGAGCTGGTCAGTCATGGGGAGTTAATGTCGAGCCTGCTTTTCACCGAAGTAATGCGTGAAAAAGGGGTTGAGGCCAGCTGGTTTGATGCCCGTAGCGTCGTTCGTACCGATTCAAACTATGGTTGTGCGGAGCCTGATGTGCGTACGCTGGCGGAGTTAGCAGAAACGCATCTTCGCCCCCGCATTGAACAGGCCATCATGATAACCCAGGGATTTATTGGTCGCGATGCGACGGGTCACACCACTACACTGGGGCGTGGCGGCAGTGATTACACCGCGTCCCTGCTGGGTGAGGCGCTGCATGCGGCACGCGTGGATATCTGGACCGATGTGGCCGGCATTTATACTACCGATCCGCGCATTGCACCGAAAGCCAAACGTATCGATAGCATCTCGTTTTCCGAGGCTAGCGATATGGCCGCCTACGGAGCCAAAGTTCTGCATCCAGCTACGTTAATGCCCGCCATGCGCAAAAATATTCCGGTGTTTGTTGGTTCAAGCAAAGATACTGCCGCTGGCGGTACGCTGGTCTGTTGCACAACCGAGAATCCGCCGAGCTATCGCGCCGTTGCGGTGCGCCGTAAGCAAACGCTGGTTCGCTTGCATAGCCTGAATTCACAGCCGTCTTATCGTTTTTTAGCGCAGATTTTCGCCCTATTGGAACAGCATACGGTAGCAGCGGATCTGGTCACTACCTCAGAGAACAGCATTGCGCTGGCGTTAGATTCGACCAATGCCACATCCGGCGAAGATCCAACGCTGACCACAGCACTATTCACCGCCCTCTCCTCCCACTGTCGCGTTGAAGTGGAAACCGGGCTTGCTCTGGTCACTTTGGTTGGCAATCAGCTCACCCAGGCATCCAGCGTGTGCAAAGATGTGTTCGCCCGTTTTGACGAGCATGCTGTGCGGATGATTTGTCATGGCGCATCGAATAATAACCTTTGTTTCCTGCTGCCAGGCGATGTTGCCGACAGCGCGGTCAAAGCGTTGCATCAACGGTTGTTTGAATAATCATCTGGGTCAATAGGATGAATGGGCACGTGGTCGGTTAACGTGCCCAGCATAAAAGAAAAGTCCCGGTCTTTCGGCCAGGACTTCGTCAATTTCTTTCCGGCTCCGTCTGGAGCTATTATTTAGCTGTGGCGACGTGACGTGTTGTCGTTACGACGACAGCGTTTGTCGTAATGACGCACCCACCAATATCTGTCGCTGATGCGCTCATGCCCACCGACGCGAGCCCCAGTAAGCCAAAGAACGGCGCCGACGAAGATACTTAGAATCGCACCGTGTGCAAAAAACTGCGGAAGGTTAAGTTGCGGCATCTGGTTTAAAATAGAATAACCAACGCCGACGACCATCACGATCAAGCCTAACCCCATAAGCACATTACCGAGTAACGAAGCGTTTTTGCGTTTCATAGTGTCACCTCCGTAGATTGGCTGCGGGTTTAGGGATATATCCCTATTCCTAGTGTGTAAAGTATAGACAACACTACCAAATATAAGTGCGCTACCGATCACAAATGGGCACATATAATCAACAAAACTTTACATTTAAGTCACTGAAATACATCAAATCAATATTATTACTATTTTGAATTATTCACTTTTAGCGCCTTCCGACGCTAATTTTTGTCAACGGCGCTGCCACGACGTAAACTAGCCGCCGAAAAGATTGCCCACTCAGGAACAACTACGTGACGATTAAACTGATTGTCGGCCTGGCCAACCCCGGTGCAGAGTACGCCCAGACGCGCCATAACGCGGGGGCCTGGTATGTCGATTTGCTGGCAGAGCGTTTTCGCGCGCCGCTGCGTGAAGAGAGTAAATTCTTTGGTTACACCTCGCGCATTAATGTTGCCGGTGAAGATATTCGCCTGCTGGTACCCACCACCTTTATGAACCTTAGCGGTAAAGCCGTTGCGGCGCTGGCGACCTTCTATCGTATTAATCCAGATGAAATTCTGGTGGCGCACGATGAACTTGACCTGCCGCCCGGCGTGGCGAAATTCAAGCTCGGCGGCGGTCACGGCGGCCACAACGGGTTGAAGGATATCATCAGCAAATTGGGCAATAACCCCAATTTTCACCGCTTACGCATCGGAATCGGTCATCCGGGCGATAAAAGTAAAGTTGTCGGCTTTGTATTAGGTAAACCGCAGGCTGCGGAACAGAAGCTGATCGACGATGCGGTAGACGAAGCGGCGCGCTGCACTGAGGTTTGGCTGAAAGATGGGCTGACCAAAGCGACCAACCGGTTACATGCCTTTAAGGCGCAATAATTTTTCATTTATACACCCATCATGCAAGTTACGTCAGGCGGCAAACGCCCGCGCTGACGTTGTTGTGCGACCGGTGCGGGGTACGCCCACCGCCCGCGGGATAAAGTGCATACGGTATTTTTTCCGTATGACGTGTATAATAGGCAGAGTTATTTACTTTTCTACAATCTGTTTTAAAAAACAGGTTGAAAATCAAAAGATTAAGGTGATTTAAACATGGGATTCAAATGCGGTATCGTTGGTTTGCCAAACGTAGGCAAATCCACCCTGTTCAACGCGCTCACTAAAGCGGGTATTGAAGCGGCAAACTTCCCGTTCTGTACTATCGAGCCGAACACGGGTGTTGTCCCGATGCCCGATCCGCGTCTGGATCAGCTGGCTGAAATCGTGAAACCACAGCGCATTCTGCCGACCACCATGGAATTCGTCGATATCGCGGGCCTGGTGAAAGGCGCATCTAAAGGTGAAGGCCTGGGCAACCAGTTCCTGACCAACATCCGTGAAACCGAAGCTATCGGTCACGTTGTTCGCTGCTTTGAAAACGACAACATCATCCACGTTAATAACAAAGTGGATCCAGCTGACGATATTGATGTTATCAATACCGAGCTGGCGCTGTCCGATCTGGATACCTGTGAGCGTGCCATCCACCGCGTGCAGAAGAAAGCGAAAGGCGGCGATAAAGATGCGAAAGCGGAACTCACCGCGCTGGAAAAATGCCTGCCACAGCTGGAAAACGCCGGTATGCTGCGTTCGCTGACTACCCTGACGGACGAAGACAAAGCGGCCATCAAATACCTGAGCTTCCTGACCCTGAAGCCAACCATGTATATCGCTAACGTTAACGAAGATGGTTTTGAGAACAACCCATACCTCGATAAAGTTCGCGAAATCGCTGCCGCCGAAGGTTCCGTAGTTGTTGCCGTTTGTGCAGCCGTTGAATCCGATATCGCTGAACTCGACGACGCCGACCGTGATGAATTCATGGCCGAACTGGGCCTGGAAGAGCCGGGCCTGAACCGCGTTATCCGCGCCGGTTACGAACTGCTGAACCTGCAAACTTACTTCACCGCTGGCGTGAAAGAAGTACGCGCATGGACCATCCCTGTCGGCGCCACCGCACCGCAGGCAGCCGGTAAAATCCACACCGACTTCGAAAAAGGCTTTATCCGCGCTCAGACTATCGCGTTTGAAGACTTCATTACCTACAAAGGTGAACAAGGCGCGAAAGAAGCCGGCAAGATGCGTGCAGAAGGTAAAGATTACGTCGTGAAAGATGGCGACATCATGAACTTCCTGTTCAACGTCTAAACGGTCAGCCTTGTTTCGTAGAGACTCACGTTGTCTCACGGAACAAAAAATAAACTTAAAATCCACGCACTTGCGTGGATTTTTTATATCTGTAGCACTCTAATAGTTTCATAGCAGCGCACATGAAAGTGAGTACAGTGGTGAGTACTGGACCGACTCATATCCTCGAGCATCAAGTTAGCTACTGTAGATTTTAGTACTCTCGGCATCGCTTGCAGATAGCAATGGCAGATCCATAAGATCATGCGATTCCAGCTTGTCTCTGCGGGATGACAATATTTATGCAGGGTATGGGTTATAGATCTTCAAACACAATCGCTTTCAAGCAATGCCTTTTTTGCAGCCGTAAGAAAACGTTCAGAGATATCATCCCCACTGGTCGCTCTGGACAGCATCAGGGCGCCGGTCATCAGAGCAAACTGCATAAGATGCCGATCATTGATGTCAGACGCCGGGACACCGTCCTGCATATTTTTAATACTCTCAGCCATTTTTTTGACACCGGAAATATAAGCCTCATGCACCGGCTTATCTTCTCCTTTACGCTGCACATCGGTGGCAAGTGCCGCAACGGCACAACCGCTGGCCGGAGCATCCCGATGACGGGGTGAAAGATAGTATTCAACAAGCTGTGGAAAACTGCTTATACCGCTTTCTTCTATCGCCGACCGACTCTCTTCGAATGCCTGCTCGCAGGCGACCGCTTCCAGTGCGTCTTTAGAGCTGAAATGCCCGTAAAATCCTCCATGGGTCAGTCCGGCAGCAGACATAATGTCCTTAACGCTGACCCCATCAAGTCCCCGTTCCCTGAACAACTGTGATGAGGTAGTGATGATGCTGTTGCGATTAATCTCGCTTTGCTCTCTTGACACTCGTCCGGTTCTGGCCATTTTTGCTCCCGTTACTTCCAGCCGGGGCAGTTAACCTGCCCCTGTAAAACATATCGCCTGCTCAGGCGCGTGGTGGTGTGATCTTATCATATTCAGCACCCAGCCCCTGTGCTCGCGGTAAAGTCCCGGCAATCTGCTGATGAGGAGTACCGGCTGAAACTGCACTGATGTTATCCAGTCGGGCTGCCTGGGTATCACTGAGCCTGATATCCAGCGCCAGCAGTGTTTCGGCAAGCTGGACTGGCGTTCGCGAGCCAATGATGGGGATCAGCGGCGTCTGCAACTGCGAAGCTCTGTGGCGAAGCCAAGCCATGGCAACCTGTACAGGCATGACATCCAGTTCCTGAGCCACGCTGAAGACTTCATCCAGAAGTGTCGGATCCTGCTCTGTATGAACCAGTCGACCTGCAAAACCCTGTAATCGGCCTTCCTGGCTGGTGCGGTATTTTCCCGTCAGCATTCCACCACCCAGTGGGGACCAGATGGTGGCGGCCAGACCCAGCGCATCGGCCATCGGCAAAAGCTCCCGTTCGGCGGTACGCTCGGCCAGACTGTATTCAACCTGAATACCCGCAATACGTGACCAGCCGCGCAATTCTGCCAGTGTTTCCGCGCGCGCAATCTTCCAGGCCGGGAAGTTGGACAGCCCAGCATACTGCACCTTTCCAGCCCGGATAAGATCATCGAAAGCCCGGACTATTTCCTCCAGCGGCGTCATCTGGTCATCGAAATGCGCCCATAAAAGCTCGATGCGATCGGTTTTCAGACGTTTCAGACTGTTTTCAACCGAAGCAATCATGTTCCTGCGGCTGTTACCTGTCCTGGCAACCCCGGCATCAGGGAGTGCGCTCAGGGTATATTTGGTCGCAATCACAAAATGATCGCGATCGGCCGCAATAAAATCACCAATCATCTGCTCAGACTGACCAAACTGGTAAGCATCTGCGGTATCGATAAAATTGCCTCCGGCATTCACATAGCCGTCAAACACGGCCCGGGCTTCTTCTTTTTCGGAACCATATCCCCAGCCTGTCCCGAAGTTTCCTGTTCCCAGGGCCAGCTCTGATACGCGCAGGCCGGTGTTACGTCCAAAAGTTGTATATCTCATGCTGTCTCCCACTCAGTTTGTTTTTATAAATGACGGTTGACATTTATTATACATGTCAATCATCATTTAAAAAGGCAGGCAAGACGATTTTTTCCCCGAGAGAGAACTAAAAATGACTGAGACAACACCGACCGTATTAATCACTGGTGCATCAACCGGCCTAGGGGCCGTGTATGCCGACCGTTTTGCCCGCCGCGGGCATAATCTTGTTCTGGTTGCCCGTGATACCACGCGCATGGAGACGCTTGCTGCCCGACTGCGGGAGCAGTACAGCGTTGAGGTGGACGTGTTGACCGCAGATCTGACTAAGGAAGAGGATCTCGATGTCGTGGCAAAACGCCTCGAAACCGACGACCGCATTACTGTCCTGGTCAACAATGCCGGGATGAGTTTATCCGGTACATTTACCACCCAGACACCGGCAGATATCGACCGTTTGATCGCCGTTAACCTTACTGCCGTTGTCCGCCTGGCACGCGCGGTAGCCCCTCGTCTGGCCAAAGCAGGCACCGGCGCAATTATTAACATCAGTTCCGTGGTCGGTCTGGCCCCGGAATTTGGCATGACGATTTACGGCGCCACCAAGGCGTTTGTGCTTTTCCTGTCACAGGGATTAAGCCTTGAACTGGGTCCACAGGGCGTGTATGTCCAGGCCGTTGTGCCATCGGCCACTCGCACTGAAATCTGGGAGCGTTCCGGCAAAGACGTGAATACCATGACCGGCGTGATGGATCCCGGTGAACTGGTTGATGCAGCACTTATCGGTTTCGAACGCCGGGAAGCGGTGACCATTCCTCCTCTGCATGAAGAGTCGTTGTGGGCCGCCCATCAACAGTCCCGCCAGGCCATGCTGACGGAATACCGTCAGGAACACGCCGCCCCTCGCTATCTCAGTGACACCCAATAACCCCTGTTTCACCGTAAGGAAAATAGAGCAATGAGTGACAATATTCTTTTCACCCCTTTCACCCTGAAGGGGATGACACTACCAAACCGTATCGTAATGGCTCCCATGACCCGCGGCATGGCACCTGAAGGTGTGCCCGGTCAGGCTCAGGCTGACTATTACCGCCGTCGTGCCGAAGGCGAAGCCGGGCTTATCCTGACTGAAGGTACCGTGGTTAATCGTCCGGCATCACGCAACATGCCGGGAATTCCTCTCTTTCACGGCGAACAGGCGCTGGCGGGCTGGGAAAGCATAGCCGACGCGGTACACGCAGCGGGCGGACGTATAGGGCCGCAGATCTGGCATACCGGCTCTACACGCGCACAAGGATGGGAACCTGACGCGCCGGTTGAAAGCCCTTCCGGGCTGGTCGGCGCAGATGACCCACGCGGTGTGGCCATGACAGAAGAGGACATTGCCGATACGGTCGCGGCCTTTGCCCGCGCCGCAGCCGATGCCAGGCGCCTTGGGTTCGATACTGTAGAACTGCACGGTGCACACGGTTATCTGATCGACCAGTTTTTCTGGTCGGTCACCAATCGTCGTACCGATGCATGGGGAGGTGAAACCATTCTGCAGCGCGCCCGCTTCGCGGCTGACGTTGTGCGTGCCGTACGGGCTGCCGTGGGTCCGGATTTCCCGCTTATTCTCCGTGTCAGCCAGTGGAAACAGCAGGAATACACCGCGCGTCTGGCAAACACACCGCGTGAGATGACTGACTGGCTGACTCCGCTGGTCGAGGCTGGCGTGGACATTCTGCACTGTTCCCAGCGTCGTTTCTGGGAGCCAGAATTCCCGGAGCAGGACGGAAGCGATGGGCTGAATTTTGCGGGCTGGGCCAAAAAACTGACCGGTGCTGCCACCATCAGCGTCGGTTCTGTCGGCCTGTCCGGGGACTTCTTCGGTGCGTTTGGTGGACAGGGTTCTGGCACAGCAGCGCTGGATAATCTCTACACCCGAATGGAACGTGGTGAGTTTGACCTGATCGCCGTCGGTCGCGCACTGATCTCCGATCCGCAGTGGGTGCAAAAAGTCCGGGCGGGTAAAACGGATGAACTCCATGGTTTTCGTGCCGAAGACCTTGCCTCTCTGGCCTGATTTTGAAGTCCCGCCGATGGCGGGACATTTTGAAAATCCGCTTCTTTACTAAAGGCAGGGTCAAACGATGAAAGCACTAGTGCTTAAAAAATATGGTAAGACTGGCCTGATAGAATTTGATTCTGTTTCGCCGCCTGCACTGGGAGATAACGAACTGCTGCTTAACGTGCATGCTGTGGGGCTGAACGCCATAGACTGTATGATACCAAAAGGGCTGTTCAAACCGATCCTTCCCCTCACATTACCCGCTGTATTGGGAAGCGACCTTTCAGGCGTTATTGAGGCTGTTGGTAAAAATGTCACTCGTTTCAAAAAAGGCGATGCCATCTATGCCAGCATATTTGACATGGACCGTGGTGCGCTTGCTGAGTACGCCCTCGTTCCGGAGCATGCCGCTGCGCTAAAACCCCAAAATCTTAGTTTTGTCGAAGCCGCTTCGCTGCCGATGGTGGCGTTGACTTCATGGCAGGCTTTTGAACGGGCGCAAGTGAGAGCGGGAACAAAAGTGTTTATCCCCGCAGGGTCTGGTGGCATAGGAACATTTGCTATCCAGCTGGCAAAACATCTGGGCGCCACGGTGGCAACCACAACCAGTTTGCCTAACGCCAGCCTTGTCACCGGACTGGGCGCTGACCTTGTCATTGATTATAAAAGTCAGGACGTTGAAAGCGTGCTGAGCGGGTACGACGTTGTTCTTGGTACTGTCCGTGGTGACAGCATTGAAAAATCACTGCAAATCCTGAATTCTGGGGCTGAAGTTGTCTCACTTGTTGGACCGCCGGATTTGCCATTTGCCCGTCAGCGGGGCATGAATAAAATAATGAAAATGATTTTCTGGATACTAAGCCGAAAAATCATTTCCCAGGCAAGGCGCCACAAGACTAAATATTCGTTCCTTTTTGTTCGTCCTGACGGCGCACAATTGTCAGAGATTGCAACCTTAATTGAAGACGGACAGCTTAAGCCCGTTATTGATAAAATTTTCCCCTTTGAAGAAAGCCTGGAGGGGTTGTCATATCTTGAAAAAGGGCATGCTAAGGGAAAAGTTGTGATAAAGCTTAAGTAACTCACCAGGTATACAGAAAAAAACATCGCGCATTGTTGACCCTAAAGCGATCGTTTCCGGTGGATTAGCAGCGAATGTTGATGATCCACTCCTCACTCATCGCTGACCTCTATTTTGCGCGCTTCTGGTTGCGGCTGTACCGCCAATTACATGGATGATTTCTATACATTCAGATAAATTAAAGTCACTATCGAACAAGCAAAACAGAAATAGATATCTTGCTCGGGAAGGAAAAGCACGTATGCAAATACCAGAACTCCATACAGAACGTCTGCTGTTAAAACCATTAACTGCCGAAGATGCCTCACAGATTCAGGTGCTTTATCCTCGCTGGGAGATAGTTCGCTATATGGTCTCTTCAGTACCGTGGCCCTATCCTGATAACGGTGCTGAAAATTACGTCAATAACGTTGCCCTGCCTGACATGAAAAAAGGGATTGCCTGGTTCTGGACTATCAGACACCGTCAGACCCCTGACGAACTGATGGGGTTAATCTGCCTTTATGACGTTGAGGATAATAACCGTGGATTTTGGTTAGCTCCGGAATATCAGGGGCAGGGTTTTATGCGTGAAGCCTGTAATGTAGCTACGGATTACTGGTTTAACACGTTAAATAATACTGTATTGCGTGCGCCGAAAGCGGCTCTCAATAGCCGTTCCAAACGTATTTCAGACAGTAGCGGCATGCGACTTATCAGGACTGAAAAGAAAGAGTATGTCAGCGGTTTGCTGGATTCCGAACTCTGGGAAATCACGCGCGACGAATGGAATGCGCGCCAGGTTGGCTAATAACAGAGCGAAGAGTCGGTTGGTATCGATCTGCTGGCATAAATGGCAAAGTAACAATAAAGGGGGCATTTGCCCCCTTCTCTTTATTTCAATCGCTTACCTGCTGCATCAACGATTTTCTCACCATCTTCCTTAGCGAAAGCCGCTTTCTGCGTATCTGGCAGGATATCCAGAACCACCTCGGAAGGACGGCACAGTTTGGTTCCCAGTGGCGTCACCACAATCGGACGGTTAATCAGAATCGGATGCTGCAACATAAAGTCGATGAGCTGGTGGTCAGTAAATTTATCTTCGGCGAGCCCCAGTTCCTCATAAGGCTCAACGTTTTTACGCAGCAAAGCCCGGACGGAAATACCCATATCAGCAATGAGTTTGACCAGTTCATCACCTGAAGGTGGGGTCTCGAGATAAAGAATAATCGTCGGTTCAGTACCGCTGTTGCGGATAATCTCCAGCGTATTACGCGAGGTGCCGCAGGCCGGGTTGTGATAAATGGTGATGTTGCTCATATCAGTATCTCATTACAAAGTGACAGAGAGACGTAGCGCCAGCGCGGCCAGCGTTACAAACAGAACCGGCAGAGTCATGACGATCCCAGTACGGAAATAGTATCCCCAGGTGATGGTCATATTCTTTTGTGAAAGCACATGCAGCCAAAGCAGCGTTGCCAGGCTACCAATAGGTGTAATTTTCGGCCCCAGATCGCAGCCAATTACGTTGGCATAAATCATTGCCTCTTTGATAACGCCGGTTGCGGTGCTGCCATCAATAGAGAGCGCGCCAACCAGCACGGTAGGCATGTTGTTCATGATGGAAGAGAGAAATGCCGTCAGGAAGCCAGTACCAAAGGTCGCGGCCCACAGACCTTTATCGGCCAGCACGTTCAGTATGCCGGAGAGATATTCCGTTAGCCCGGCGTTACGCAGGCCATAGACCACCAGATACATCCCCAGCGAGAAGATGACTATCTGCCATGGTGCGCCGCGCAGCACTTTACCAGTATTAATAGCATGCCCTCGTTTCGCCACCGCAAACAGGATCGCAGCCCCAACAGCCGCAATCGCGCTAACCGGAATACCCAGCGGCTCAAGAACGAAAAAACCAACCAGCAGAAGAATCAACACTACCCAGCCGGTTCTGAAGGTTGCCAGATCTTTAATCGCATTTGCCGGTGCTTTCAGGAGAGCCAGGTCATAAGTCGGCGGAATATCTTTGCGGAAGAACAGATGCAGCATCACCAGCGTGGCGATAATAGCGGCAATATCAACCGGCACCATTACTGACGCATATTCAGTGAACCCTAGCCCGAAGAAGTCGGCAGAAACGATGTTAACCAGATTTGAGACGATAAGCGGCAGGCTGGCCGTATCGGCAATAAACCCGGCGGCCATGACAAATGCCAGCGTCGTGCCTTTGCTAAACCCTAACGCCAATAGCATGGCGATGACTATCGGCGTCAGAATAAGTGCTGCGCCATCGTTGGCAAACAGTGCCGCCACTGCCGCACCGAGCAGAACAATATAGGTAAACAGCAAACGCCCGCGACCATTACCCCAACGTGAAACGTGCAGCGCCGCCCATTCGAAAAAGCCGGATTCATCCAGAAGCAAGCTAATGATGATAACGGCAATAAACGTCGCGGTTGCATTCCAGACAATATTCCACACCACCGGGATATCGCCAACGTGTACAACACCAAAAATCAACGCCAATACCGCGCCCAGCGTCGCACTCCAGCCGATTCCTAATCCCTTCGGCTGCCAGATAACCAAAACAATGGTCAGGACAAAAATAGCGCCTGCCAGTAGCATAAATCCTCCAGTCAGAGCCGTTCTAGCGCCCTGTATACACAAAAATTAAACTGCTCACTCTCTGAGTTTGTCGATGCCAGCGGGCCGTAATACCAGGTTGAACGTTCAACCGGTACAGCACGCCCTTTCAGCCATTGCTCATCGCCAGTTAGCACACCGTTAACGTTTTCACATTCAACACTTCACATTCGAAAAAGCATATATGTAAAGGCAAATTTTTAGATACAAACAGCCTTGCCGCTACCAGAGCAGTTAGCCAATGCCAGCTTACGAGCGATAGCCCGGACGTCATCCTGTTGGCTCAACCAGGCCTGCTCAATCACCTGGGCCGCCCAGGAAGGAATATGCGGGGATAAGCGGTAATGAACCCATTTCCCCTGCTTGCTATCCAGCAATAGACCGCTTTCCCGAAGCATCGCCAGATGGCGGGAGATCTTGGGCTGAGACTCATCGAGTGCAGTGCATAAATCACACACACACAGCTCCCCCATCTCACGTAGTAAAAGAACAATACTGAGCCGGGTCTCATCCGAGAGGTTTTTAAAAAGTTGTAGGGAAGTTAACTGCATCGTTCCTCCAGATAATCTCAGGACAGGATACTCTTTGCAGTAAGATGTGCAATGATGAATACGAAAAAACAGATATGAATATCGACTCGCATCGTCATAGATGCAATTTTGACACTGGATATCGTGATAATCCGTGAATGCGTTTACGTGAGCGCAATTAACCCTGGTCCACGATGTGCCAAAAGCGAGTATTGAAAGTCGAAAAAGGAATTCCCTCTTCAGCTAAGCCCTTTTCTCCGCAGTCTGGCTGCTGCTTTTAGCGTCGCCTGTCGTCTCTTTTCAATAAATGGCGCTATTTGTTCCTGTGCCTTTTTTAACTGCTCTTCAGATGCAGTACGGGGTGAGCCACAGGTAAAGGGAGGTGCGGGGTCATATTCCATATGCAGTTGAATATTCTGAGCAATATTGCTCCCATACATTTCGGACACCACGTTGAGCGCAAAATCTATACCTGAAGTCACGCCTGCGCCGGTTATACGGTTACGGTCACGAACGACTCGCTCATTTAACGGCTCCGCACCTAACAAAGCGAGTTGATCCAAAGAAGCCCAGTGCGTAGTGGCTTTATATCCATCCAGAAGTCCTGCTGCGCCCAAAATAAGCGACCCAGTGCATACAGACGTCACCAGCTTTGCTTCTTCACTTTGGCAACGGATAAATGAAAGGACTTCTTCATCCTCCATTAGGTTTATCTGACCAGGCCCGCCGGGGACACAAATTACATCCAGTTGTGGACACGTGTTAAATGTGGTCGTTGGCTGTATTGCCATGCCACGATCGGAAACGACAAGGTCCAGATTTTTCCAGATGAGATGAACCTTTGTGTTTGGTGCCCTGACGAAAACTTCATATGGGCCGGTCAGATCAAGCTGAGTAAGAGATGGAAACAGGAGCAGCCCGATTGATGTGCATCCAGAATCACTCATAGAACCCCCTTTAACTTAAAAAGGTATAATGGCTTTTCCTGCAACAAAGGCAACCCGTTGCTGAAAAAAGGCGCGCGCCGAATGAATATCATGCTTAACCCAGCGGTATTACCGTAGCGTTAAGCGATTTATTACCCGCCCAACGTACTTACTTAAAAAATAAGTAATTACAATTAATAAATTAAATGAAGCCCCATCATTTAACGCAAAAAACGTATATGCATTTGTGCTGACTCTCACCGTTACCCGCAATCGACGTAATAAAAATCCACGCTCATACGTGGATTTTTATATTTGTCAGAATGCAGTTCTTACTGCCGTTTAGCTCTGTTTTGCCTACGTGACATCCGCCGATTTCCCAGATGCCCGGAGCAAACTCCCGACAGTTTATATCTGGATATTCTGTTGTAGAACCGCAACAAACTCCAGTTTGCGCGGCCTGATAAAGCCATATCCGCCCGGCGCTGAAAGTTGCCACAGTGGACGTCCATCAGCCTCACCCACTTTTGCCAGCGTATGGCCCATTTCTTCAAGCAAGAGGGTTAATTCTTCGTCACCAGGCACCAGCAAACCCGCAATCTTAGCATTCCCCATATAGAACCATTCCCCACTACGCTCTTTAAAATAGTGGAACGGACTGCTTTCCTGTTGCACCTTTTCCAGGCGTTTTAAGTAGTTCCGGTACTCATTATCACCGGAAACAAACAGCAAATTATCCAGCGGGCCGTTAATCTCCCTGCGCGCAAAAATAGCGCGTATTAACGTCGAGGGATTACCGCGTGAAGGATTTAAAAAACCTCCCTGCGTCAGCCCTTTTTCACCCGGTTTCATTGATTTATAGAGCGTTTGCGCGTCCTTGAATGTGTAGCTTTCACCAACCTTAAATGCCATTGTCCCTCTCCAGAAAATCACTAATCTAAACAGTAAATAGCGACCAGAAAGAGGGAAACTTTATACCCGTAGACTCTGTTTTCTCATAAGCGGCCATTGAGCCTCGGGATAACCACAAAAACCATGAATTCCACGCAGTGGCTTTGATTTTTAGCATCACATCGTTTTACTGAGTTTATTGCTGTGCTTTAATGTGCTAAACCGTTTTAACTAAGTTTAGCACACAGGGAAATATCAGCATGAATGCAAAAGTATGGGTTCTGGGGGACGCAGTCATTGACCTGCTGCCTGAAAGCGAGGGCCGCTTGCTACAGTGTCCCGGCGGCGCACCGGCTAACGTGGCGGTGGGTGTTGCTCGTCTTGGGGGCAATAGCGGATTTATCGGGCGCGTCGGCGCCGATCCGTTTGGCCGCTTTATGCGCCATACCCTGCAACGAGAACAGGTGGACATCAGCCATATGCATCTCGATGCCCACCACCGCACCTCCACCGTAGTGGTCGACCTTGACGATCAGGGCGAACGGACGTTTACCTTTATGGTGCGCCCTAGTGCCGACCTTTTCTTAACGTCAGAAGATTTACCGGCGTTTGCGGCCAACCAGTGGCTGCACGTCTGCTCCATCGCGCTCAGCGCTGAGCCTAGCCGTAGCGCCACCTTCGCGGCGATGGAGAAGATAAAACTTGCCGGTGGCCGAGTCAGTTTTGATCCCAATATCCGCCCCGACCTCTGGCAGGATCAGGACCTATTAAAAGCGTGCCTCGACCGCGCGTTGCATCTTGCCAGCGTCATAAAACTATCTGAAGAGGAGCTTGTTTTTATCAGCGGCAGTGAAGATTTAGAAAGAGGCATCGCCTGCGTCGCCGAACGCTACCAGCCCGAATTACTGCTCGTCACTCAAGGGAAAGCGGGCGTACTCGCCGCCTTCCAGCAACAGTTTATCCACTTTAAAGCTAAACCCGTCGTCAGCGTAGATACCACCGGTGCGGGCGATGCCTTCGTTGCCGGCCTGCTCGCCAGCCTCGCCGCGCAAGGAATGCCGACAGATGTTGCCTCGTTAGCACCGACCATCGAGCTGGCACAAACCTGCGGCGCATTAGCCACCACCGCCAAAGGCGCAATGACGGCTCTCCCCTACCAGCGCGATCTTAATCGCCAGTTTTAATCCCTTCGGGCCGCTTCGTGCGGCCCACTTTGTCGCCCTCATCACAATTATTAAACCGGTTTAGCAAATTATATTTCAAGATCGTAGTGCGCATGTTTAACATAGCCACTAAACCGGTTTAGCAAAAACACACTTCTTTCAATTTTACTTTTGGGATGCGACCAGCATGTATAAAAAAAGCACACTCGCGGTTCTTATCGCTTTGCTAACCGGCACCGCCTCAGCCCACGCACAAACCGATCTCAGCACTATTGAAGCCCGTCTTATTGCGATGGAGAAACGCCTACAAGATGCTGAAAATAGAGCACAAACGGCAGAAAACCGCGCGGAGTCGGCGGAGCAAAAAGTCCAGCAGCTCACCACCCAGCAGCAAAAAAATCGGGACAATACTCAGGAAGTCGCCCAGCGTACTGCCCGGTTAGAGAAGAAATCTGATGAGAAAAGTGGTTTTGAATTCCACGGCTATGCCCGCTCCGGCCTGTTGATGAACGATGCGGCTTCCAGCAGCAAAAGCGGCCCCTATGTGACGCCAGCCGGGGAAACCGGCGGCGCTATTGGTCGCTTAGGTAATGAAGCCGATACCTACGTCGAGCTGAACCTTGAACATAAACAGACGCTGGACAACGGCGCAACCACCCGCTTCAAAGCCATGTTGGCCGATGGTCAGAAAACCTATAACGACTGGTCCGCAGACTCAAGCGATCTCAATATCCGTCAGGCATTTGCCGAACTCGGCAGCTTGCCAAGCTTCGAGGGGCCGTTTAAAGGCTCCACCCTGTGGGCGGGTAAACGCTTTGACCGTGATAACTTTGATATCCACTGGCTCGATTCCGACGTGCTGTTCCTCGCCGGGACCGGTGGCGGTATTTATGATGTGAAGTGGAACGACAGTATTCGCAGTAACTTCTCTCTTTACGGGCGTAACTTCGGCGATCTTGAAGACATTGATAATAATGTGCAGAACTACATTCTGAGCATGAACCATTTTATCGGCCCAGTGCAGGTGATGGTCAGCGGTCTGCGAGCAAAAGATAATGACGACCGTAAAGACGCCAATGGCGATCTTATCCAGACCGATGCCGCCAATAACGGCGTGCATGCGCTGGTTGGCCTGCATAACGACAGTTTCTACGGCCTGCGTGAAGGCAGCAGCAAAACCGCCCTGCTCTACGGTCACGGTCTGGGTGCGGAAGTTAAAGGTATCGGTTCGGACGGCGCGCTGCTCTCCGATGCCAATACCTGGCGTTTTGCCAGCTACGGCACCACGCCGCTCAGCGAACGCTGGCATATTGCACCGGCTGTACTGGCGCAAAGCAGTAAAGACCGCTACGTCAAAGGCGATAGCTATGAATGGGTCACTTTCAACGTCCGCCTGATTCAGGAACTCACCCAGAATTTCGCACTGGCCTACGAAGGCAGCTACCAATATATGGACCTGCATCCAGAAGGTTATAAAGATCGCAACGCGGTGAACGGCAGTTTCTATAAACTCACGTTCGCCCCGACGTTTAAAGTCGGCGACATTGGCGATTTCTTCAACCGTCCCGAACTGCGCCTGTTCGCGACATGGATGGACTGGAGCAAAAAGCTGGATAATTACGCCAGCAACGATGCCTTCGGCAGCAGCGGCTTCAACGCTGGCGGCGAGTGGAACTTCGGTATTCAGATGGAAACCTGGTTCTGATGGTGAACACCTGAAGCCAGTAATAACCGGGGTGGCGATGCGCGTTTCGTCGCCCCGGACACAATAACAACGCAGAAACTGCACCCCGTAATCACGGGAACATATCTCGCAAATCATGACGTATTCAGAGGGTACTATGGATTTTGAACAAATTTCCCGCTCGCTGCTTCCCCTTTTGGGAGGCAAGGAAAACATCGCCAGCGCCGCACACTGCGCCACGCGTCTGCGTCTGGTCCTCGTAGATGATTCGCTCGCAGACCAGCAGGCTATTGGCAAAATCGAAGGGGTTAAGGGCTGTTTCCGTAACGCCGGGCAGATGCAGATTATATTCGGTACGGGTGTGGTGAATAAAGTCTACGCCGCCTTTATCCAGGTGGCAGGTATCGGCGAATCCAGCAAATCGGAAGCTGCCGATATTGCGGCCCAAAAGCTTAACCCTTTCCAGCGTATCGCTCGCCTGTTGTCGAATATTTTCGTGCCGATTATCCCGGCTATCGTCGCTTCGGGTCTGTTGATGGGCCTGCTGGGAATGGTCAAAACCTACGGCTGGGTGGATTCCAGTAACGCCATTTATATCATTCTGGATATGTGCAGCTCGGCGGCGTTTATTATTCTGCCGATTCTGATTGGCTTCACCGCCGCCCGCGAGTTTGGCGGCAACCCCTATCTCGGCGCAACGCTGGGCGGTATTTTGACCCATCCGGCGCTCACCAACGCCTGGGGCGTGGCCGCAGGTTTCCACAGCATGAACTTCTTCGGCCTTGAGATTGCCATGATTGGCTATCAGGGTACGGTATTCCCGGTGCTGCTGGCGGTGTGGTTTATGAGCATCGTTGAGAAACAGCTGCGCCGCGTGATCCCCGATGCGCTCGATCTGATCCTGACGCCATTCCTGACGGTAATCATCTCCGGCTTTATCGCCCTGCTGATTATCGGTCCCGCTGGCCGTGCTCTCGGCGATGGCATTTCGTTTATCCTGAGTACCCTTATTACTCACGCTGGCTGGTTGGCCGGACTGCTGTTTGGCGGTCTCTATTCCGTGATTGTCATCACCGGGATTCATCACAGCTTCCACGCCATCGAAGCCGGGTTGCTGGGTAATCCATCTATCGGCGTCAACTTCCTGCTGCCGATTTGGGCCATGGCAAACGTCGCCCAGGGCGGCGCATGTCTGGCCGTCTGGTTTAAAACTAAGGATGCGAAAATTAAGGCCATTACCCTGCCATCGGCATTTTCTGCCATGCTGGGGATAACCGAGGCCGCTATTTTTGGTATCAACTTACGTTTCGTGAAACCCTTTATCGCCGCACTTATCGGCGGTGCCGCAGGCGGTGCGTGGGTAGTATCCATGCACGTTTATATGACTGCGGTTGGCCTGACGGCAATCCCGGGTATGGCCATCGTGCAGGCTAGCTCACTGCTAAACTACATTATCGGGATGGTCATCGCCTTTGGCGTCGCCTTTATCGTCTCCCTGGTGCTGAAATACAACACGGACGCTGAATAATGTCACTTCCATCACGCCTGCCTGCAGTTTTGCAGGCCGTTATGCAGGGCCAGCCACGCGCGCTGGCCGATAGCCACTACCCGCACTGGCATCACGCGCCTGTCACCGGGTTGATGAACGATCCTAACGGTTTTGTTGAGTTTGCCGGGCGCTATCATCTGTTTTATCAGTGGAACCCGCTGGCTTGCGATCATAAGTTCAAATGCTGGGGACACTGGAGTTCCGCCGACCTGTTGCACTGGCAGCATGAGCCGCTAGCCCTGATGCCAGATGAAGAGTACGACCGCAACGGCTGCTACTCTGGCAGCGCGGTAGATAACAACGGCACGCTCACTCTGTGCTATACCGGCAACGTCAAATTTGACGATGGCGGGCGAACGGCCTGGCAGTGTCTGGCAACGGAAAATGTCGACGGTACCTTTACCAAGCTCGGCCCAGTCTTGCCGCTACCTGCGGGTTACACCGGGCACGTGCGTGACCCAAAAGTCTGGCAGCATGACGGTCGCTGGTACATGGTGCTGGGTGCGCAGGATCTGCAAAAAAACGGCAAGGTGCTGCTCTTTAGCTCCGCAGATCTTCAGCAATGGACAAGCGAGGGCGAAATCGCCGGTTATGGCATCAACGCCCTGCACGACGCCGGGTATATGTGGGAATGTCCGGACCTGTTTCCCCTTGATGACCAGCACATTTTAATCTGCTGCCCTCAAGGTATCCCTCATGAGGAGCAGCGCTACCTCAACACCTATCCCGCAGTGTGGATGGCCGGTAAGTTTGATTACACCCGCGCGACGTTCAATCATGGGCCACTGCATGAACTTGACGCGGGATTCGAGTTTTACGCCCCGCAAACCATGCAGACCCATGATGGTCGCCGTCTGCTGGTCGGCTGGATGGGCGTCCCGGATGGCGAAGAGATGCATCAGCCAACGCTCGCCCACGGCTGGATCCACCAGATGACCTGCCTGCGTGAGCTGGAATTTATCGACGGCAAGCTCTATCAACGCCCGTTGCGCGAGCTAACCGCACTGCGCGGCGAAGCGCAAGGCTGGCAGGAAACAGCCCTACCGCTTGCGCCAATGGAAATTTTCCTCGAGACAGCCAGTGCCGATGAATTTTCGATTGATTTCGGCGGTGCGTTAATGCTGAAGCACGATGCCAGCGGCATTCGTCTGGCGCGGCGCAGTCTGGTTGGTGATGAAACGCACTATCGCTACTGGCAGGGAGATGTACGTTCGCTGCGGATCTACATCGACAGATCGAGCGTTGAAATATTCATCAATGACGGCGAAGGGGTGATGAGCAGCCGCTACTTCCCGACTTATCCAGGGCAACTGATTTTTAACGGCAGCAAACCGGGCGCATTCTGTTACTGGCCGCTGCGCCCATACATGGTAGAATAAGCGTATTGATTTCAGGCTCATGGCGTAGTGATGAAAACCAAACGCGTTACCATTAAAGATATCGCCGAACTGGCGGGGGTTTCCAAAGCCACCGCCAGCCTGGTGCTGAACGGTCGTGGCAAGGAGCTGCGCGTGGCGCAGGAAACGCGCGATCGCGTGCAGGCGATAGCGCGCGAGCAGCACTACCAACCAAGTATTCACGCCCGCTCTTTGCGCGATAACCGCAGTCATACCATCGGGTTGGTGGTGCCGGAGATAACCAACTACGGTTTTGCCGTCTTCTCCCATGAGCTTGAAATGCTGTGTCGCGAAGCGGGCGTGCAGCTGCTTATCTCCTGTACCGATGAGAACCCCGGTCAGGAGAGCGTGGTGGTTAACAATATGATTGCCCGTCAGGTCGACGGGCTTATCGTCGCGTCCTGCATGCACAACGATGCCGACTACCTGAAACTCAGCGAGCAACTGCCGGTGGTGTTATTTGACCGCTGCCCCAATGAGAGCAACCTTCCGCTGGTGATGACCGACTCTATCACCCCAACGGCCGATCTGATTTCACGTATTGCGCCTTTGCACCGCGATGAATTCTGGTTTTTAGGCGGCCAGCCGCGCTTGTCGCCATCACGTGATCGTCTGGCCGGATTCACCCAGGGTTTGGCTCAGGCGGGCGTTGAACTCCGCCCGGAATGGGTGCTCAACGGCAACTACCATCCCAGCTCCGGCTACGAGATGTTCGCCGCCCTTTGCGCACGCCTTGGCCGTCCGCCAAAGGCGCTGTTTACCGCCGCTTGTGGGCTGTTGGAAGGGGTTCTGCGCTATATGAGCCAGCACAATTTGCTGGATTCAGGGATTCATCTGGCAAGTTTCGACGATCATTATCTCTACGATTCACTGTCACTGCGCATAGACACCGTTGGGCAGGATAACCGCCAGCTGGCCTGGCACTGTTATGACTTGATTAGCCAGCTCATCGACGGCAATACCCCGCAGCCGCTACAGCGCTATCTGCCTGCGAGTCTGCAAATCCGCCATCGCTAATAGACCGCTATTCAACGCCTCTGTGGGCCAGATTCGGGGCGTTAATTCACTCTTTATGACGACAATTGCAACGCGCCCGCCCTCTCACATTTAGCGATTCTCGATAACAAATCGGCAAAAATCGTCTCTCATTGACATCATAAATACGCCATTGTATAAAACCACGCCTCAGTAATGAGTTTCATTAGCATTAGAAAAATCCAGTCTCCTCAATAACTATTTTAATGAAGGCTAGCATTTAATGAAAAAGGTCATCTGCGCGTTAGGTATGGTGTTTGCGTCGGTCAGCTCTGCTCTGGCAACCACTTATCCTCTGACCATGGAAAACTGTGGATATAAAGAGACATTTAGCAAACCGCCTGAACGCGTTGTGGCGCTGGGGCAAAATACCGTTGAGATTTTGCTACTGTTAGGACTGCAAAATCACGTGGTCGCCAGCGCATTTTGGCCAACCAAAGTTCTGCCGCAGCTGGCGGAGCAAAATGCCAAAATCAAATTACTGACGGTAGAAATTCCGACGCTTGAATCTGTCCTCTCGCAAAACCCTGATTTTGTTCCCGCACAACTCCCTCTTTTACTCGGCCCGGAAAGTAAAGTCGCCAAACGTGAAGATCTGGCTACCGTCGGCGTAAACAGCTATTTATCACCGGGTATGTGCGCCACCAAAAAAGCCGCGGGCGATATGTACGGCAGCCGCCAAAAGCTGTGGGACATGACCTATCTGTATAAAGAGATCGCTGATTTCGCCACCATTTTTAATGTCCAGCCTCGTGGCGAAGCGCTGATTGCCGATTTCAAAAAACGCGAGAACGACCTGCGCACGGAATTCAGCAAGAATAAAAAGGATCTCTCTTTCGTCTTTTGGTTCTCCAGCGCATCCCCCTCTTCAGATGCCTACGTAGGGGGTAAAAACAGCGCATCCGGCTTTATTGCCAACGTGCTGGGTGGACATAACGCCATCACCTCTGAGACCGAATGGCCAACGGTCGGCTGGGAAAGCATTATCGCTGCCAATCCTGACGTCATCGTCGTCTCCAGCCTCGACCGTAATCGCTGGGCGCTTGATAATGCCGAAGAAAAAATCAAATTCCTGAAAAGCGATCCTGCCGTTAGCCAACTGGACGCGGTTAAAAAAGGACACATTGTGGTCATGGACGGTCAGGCAATGAACCCGACCATCAGGACTATCTACGGTGCTGAACAGGTTGCCGAACAGCTTAGAAAATTAGGGCTGAACTGATGACGACTGCTGCTCTTTCGTCGCGACAGGGGCTGTTCCTGACCACCTCATGTTTGCTGTCAATCGTGTTGTTATTGCTGGTGATTGCCATTGGCGTTAGCGTGGGCGAATTATCCATCCCGCTGCAAAACGTCTTTTACGCCATCAGTAATCGCATGGGACTGACTGACGTCCCGCTCAACCGCATCTATGAAAGTGTGATTTGGGACTTCCGCCTGAGCCGCGCGCTGGTAGCGGCATGCTGTGGCGCCGGATTAGCAATTTGCGGCGCCGTTTTACAAAGCCTGCTGAAGAATGCGCTGGCCGAACCCTACGTACTCGGGGTATCGGCCGGGGCATCTACGGGGGCGGTATCCGTCGTAGTATTGGGGATAGGTACCGGGGCGGTGTCATTGTCGGCAGGCGCATTTGCCGGGGCATTTGCCGCCTTTGCCTTTGTTGCCTTTCTCACCAACGGCGCGCGGGGCGGTAACGAACGGACGATTCTGGCCGGGGTTGCGGCTTCGCAACTTTTCAACGCTATCACCGCTTACACCATCAGCACCTCCGCCAGCGCGCAGCAGGCACGCGATGTCATGTTCTGGCTACTGGGCAGCTTCAGCGGCGTGCGATGGCCTGAGTTCCAGCTGGTGCTGGTAGTGGTGTTGGCAGGTCTTGCCGTCTGCCTCTACTACTCGCGCGCGCTGGATGCCTTTACCTTTGGGGATGATGCCGCCGCCTCTTTAGGCATTGCCGTGCCGTGGGTACGACTCGCCCTCTTTACCACTACCGCACTCATTACCGCGACTATCGTCAGTATGGCGGGGTCGATTGGGTTTGTTGGGCTGGTAGTGCCTCACGTCATGCGCTTCTTCTTCGGCCCGCTGCATCGCACGTTGCTTATCGCTAGCGCGCTGGCCGGTGCCATCCTGATGGTGCTGGCAGATATCGCTTCGCGGTTACTGATTGCACCGCAAAGTCTTCCGGTTGGCGTGGTAACGGCGCTGGTCGGCGTCCCGTTCTTTGCCATTATTATTTACCGCTCAAGGAATAAGTGATGAGTATCTGCGCTGAAAATATTACCTGGAAGGTCGGTAAAAAAGTCATCGTTAACGGCGTCTCGTTGAACGTTTCTCGCGGTGAAACGGTCGGGCTGCTTGGTCCCAACGGATGCGGTAAATCCTCACTTTTACGTATCCTCGCGGGCCTTCGTCGCCCGGATGCTGGCTGCGTGACTCTGGATGGACAGGACATTTCCCGGATAGCGAAAAAACAGCTCGCCCGGCGGGTGGCCTTCGTGGAACAACACGGTATGACCGATGCCAATATGCGCGTGCGTGACGTGGTCAAACTTGGCCGTATTCCGCACCATTCCGCTTTTTCTAACTGGAGCACCCACGATGACCAAACCGTCACGGCGGCGCTGCAAAGAGTGGATATGCTGGAAAAAAGCGATCAGGGCTGGCTCAGTTTGTCCGGTGGGGAGCGCCAGCGGGTACATATCGCCCGTGCGCTGGCGCAGACACCCACTGAAATTCTGCTTGATGAACCGACCAACCACCTGGATATTCATCACCAGATGCAATTAATGCAGTTGATCAGTGAGTTACCGGTGACTAGCATTGTGGCCATCCACGATCTTAACCATGCAGCGATGTTCTGTGATTCGCTGATTGTGATGCAAAACGGGCGAATTATCGCCACCGGGACGCCGCAGGATATTCTTTCCGAAGAGCTTCTCTGGGAGGTGTTTCGGGTGAAAACCAAAATTGAGATCTCCCGCTTCCATGGCAAAAAGCATATTCACTTTATCGTTTAGCGGCGGGTAATTTTCATGTTCCGCTTTTCTCTGCGCCCTGCAACCACACTCTGGCCACCCGTTTTGCTGGGCAGCCAGTTTGTTTTTAATATTGGCTTCTACGCGGTTGTCCCGTTCCTGGCGATATTTTTACGCGACGATATGCTGCTCTCTGGCGGGCTGATTGGGCTCATTCTCGGGCTGCGCACTTTCTCGCAGCAAGGGATGTTTATCATCGGCGGTGCCCTTTCCGACCGGTATGGTGCCAGAGTCATTATCCTGTGCGGTTGCATCATTCGCGTCGTTGGCTATCTGCTGCTGGCATTCGGCCAATCGCTGTGGCCGATTATCCTCGGGGCGTGCCTCACGGGTATTGGCGGGGCGCTCTTCTCGCCGTCGATCGAAGCGCTGCTGGCTAAAGCCGGGACGCAGAGCGAGGCGAATGGAAAACGCAGTCGTAGCGAGTGGTTTGCGCTCTTCGCCGTTTGCGGTGAACTGGGTGCAGTGCTGGGCCCGGTGGCTGGCGCGCTGCTGACCCATCTTGGCTTTCGCCAGGTTGCGCTGGCCGGGGCTGGGGTCTTCGTCATCGCATTAATGGTGCTGTATTTTTGCCTGCCAAATTCGCAGCACCATACACGGTCGATAAAAATCGTTCCCTGGTGGACGACGTTTCGCCAGCCGCGCTTTGTCGCCTTTATTATCGCCTACAGTTCGTGGCTTTTGAGCTACAACCAGCTGTATCTGGCGCTGCCGGTCGAGATCCAGCGTTCAGGCGGCAGTGAGAAAGATCTCGGCCCTCTGTTTATGCTGGCCTCAGTGTTGATTATCGCTTTTCAGCTTCCGCTGGCGCGGTTGGCACGGCGAGTGGGGGCGGTGAGGATTTTACCGCTCGGCTTTTTGCTGCTTTCTGCAGCTTTTGCCAGCGTGGCTATGTTTGCCGCTTCGCCGCCACCGGTGGGATGGCTGAGGTTACTGCCTGCGGTGTGTCTGGTCACACTGTTGACGCTAGGCCAAATGCTGCTGGTGCCCTCGGCGAAAGATTTAATTCCCGGTTTTGCTGAGGAGTCAACGCTTGGCGCACACTACGGCGCGCTCGCCACCGCCGGGGGGGTTGCCGTGCTGGTGGGTAATCTGCTATTTGGCCCGTTGTTGGATAACGCGCTGACGCCCTCACCGCAGGCCGTTTATCCCTGGCTGCTGCTGGCGGCGTTTCCTCTGTGCAGCGCGATTGCCCTGACGCGTATTTGCCGACTACCGCCAGAACGGCTCAATACCTAAGACTGAGTACCACGCCCATCACTTAGCGGAACGCGGCCAGTGGCTGCCGCTGACGTCCCTGCTCATCAAAATTGCTCGCCGCTAACCAGCGGCGGAGTACGGCGTCGCGATCCGACCATTCATCGTTAATTATCGACAGAATATCGCTGTCGCGCGTGCGTCCTTTACGCACTATTTTATGCCGTAAGCGCCCTTCCCAGCTAAAGCCCAGGCGCTCGGCGGCGCGACGGGAGGCCAGGTTCATCGAATCGCATTTCCATTCCATGCGGCGGTAGCCATTGGCAAAGCCGTTTTTTAGCAGCAGCCAGACGGCCTCGGTACCCAGCGGCGTAGCCTTCATTTTCCGTGACCAGGTGACGTGACCAATTTCCACCGTCCCCATTGATTGGTCGATAGCCATATAGCTGACAATCCCTACGGCACGCTCGGTTTGCAGACAGATAACCGCGTAAGGCACCAGGGCGTCGTCCATCACCTTGCCGGTAAGCCAACGGACAGTGGCGTCGAGGCTCTCTGGCTTTGAGCTAGCAAGCCACGTCCAATCGCTATCATCACCAGAGGCGTAAGCGTCGAATAAATCCCCCGCGTGACGGGCCGCATCCAGCGGTTCCAGCCGACAAAAATGGCCGTTGAGCGCCACTCGCCGGAGCAGCTGCGCCCCTTGCCAATCCGGGACGCGGTCGTTGACCTGCTGACCAAACTCATTGATTTCCGGCACCTGTCTTTCTCCTGTGAATACGCGTTTATGATGGTATGAGGATTCAGTACGCGTAATAACAAAGCATAAAGGCGCTCATGTACGCAATAGTTTCAGGCCCGCAGGCAAATCACAAACGCTTACGGTAGTCGCGGAAATGACCATCATCAGTAATAACACGATAATCGATAATGCTGCCGGCTAACGCGGGAACTGCTAGCGGCACGGTCAATTCGGCAAAAGGAGAGACCATCAGATTATTGATTGGCGGTTGTCCCGCTAGCGTTACCGTCAGGCTCATATGCCACGCCGTGGGGTTGGTTATCTTCATGGCGCCACTCGTGGCGGTAAATTGCAGCGCCTCTTCATCTTGTGGCTGCGGCGCCTGTAACTTCACCGGGCGGATAAAGACTTTTAAGCGTAGACGCAGCGGCAGCGTTAATTTGTCCTGTGGCTGCGCGGCGTCATTGCTCATCGGCGCTATCTGGAAAATATTGAGCCAAATTACGCTCTCTCTGTCATCCGGCAGGCCGTCACGGGAGCTCAACATCAAGCGTAATCCGCGTAGCTCACCGGGTAACATTTTAAATAGTGGGGGCAGTACCACCACCGGCGTGACCACCCGATCCGGCGTCACCTGCGGGTCGCCAAAATCCGTCCACACCTGAAGCAACATTGGCGTGCTGCCATCGTTGGACAAATTGAGCGTTTGCTGTCGCTCTTGCGCCGCAAAAATCACCCGCGTACTGTCCACATTGACTGCGGCGACGCTGTGCATCGCCGCCAGCCAGAGCAGGCCACAGAAGGTATTACTGAAAACTGACCACCACCTGGAGCTGCGCATTGACTGTCCCCGCCGTAATCGTTTGGCCACTGATTGCCTCAAGCGACGCCGTAAAGTCGCCCCGGTAACTATTTGTCATCCCTGAGCTGGCCAGAGAAGTGAGATCTTTAAACGCATACCAACCGCGCAAATTACCGCCCCCGGTACTACCCCGGTTGGGCAACAGGTTCACTATTCCACCCTTGCTATTGTAAATACGGATCCCGACGCCCGACGCCACGCCGGGGCTACCATAACGGCTATCAAGTAGCCATGTCAGCCCCCCGCCGCTGGTGACTAAACCCAGCTGCTGCGCGCTGTTGACCGCCGTCGGTTGGTTGACTAAAAAACCCATCGCGACGTTGGCCGATGAGGTGGTCGAGGCATTGGTGGATGACACCGCCCCTGACTCACATTCGATACTGACGGAAAAAGGTGCCTGACTGCTCATGCCCGCTTTCAACTCGGTGCTACTCGCCGTGGGCAGCAAAACCGTTGAAGGATAATCCTGTACCTGGCATAACGCGCCGCGCACATAGGTGACTTTGCCGTAAGTGTTCCATCCACCGGGCCAGTTATGATGCCAGCCATAATAATTACTGGCGCTATCCGCACCGACCATCAGGTTATTGCTATCTAATCCCGGGCCTTTAAACGCAATATATCCGCGAGGTTGACTATAGGCATCTTTGGTAATGACTCCAACTTACTGATAGTGTTTTATGTTCAGATAATGCCCGATGACCTTGTCATGCAGCTCCACCGATTTTGAGAACGACAGTGACTTCCGTCCCAGCCTTGCCAGATGTTGTCTCAGATTCAGGTTATGTCGCTCAATGCG
>NZ_JBEFLV010000014.1:0-141130 GCF_040149365.1 Kluyvera huaxiensis | reverse complement strand
AACGCCCCCGACCATCAAGGCCGAGGGCGGTTAAAATATCAAAAACCCGCTATCCGGTTAACCGTCATGCTGCTCCGCTTAAGTGAACGGCATTGTCCCATTGGGAGGCTTTTTTGTGCATGCGGGGGCGGGTTATCCGCGATTACGCATGACCCCTTCCTGCACCGTGGAGGCGACCAGTACGCCGTCCTGGGTATAGAATTCGCCGCGCACAAAGCCACGCGCGCTGGAGGCTGAGGTGCTTTCTACGCTATACAGCAGCCATTCATTCATGTTGAACGGGCGGTGGAACCACATTGAATGGTCAATCGTCGCCACCTGCATTCCCGGCTCCAGGAAGCCGACGCCGTGCGGCTGCAGCGCGACCGGCAGGAAGTTGAAGTCCGAGGCATAGCCCAGCAGATACTGATGGATATGCAGATCGTCCGGCACGGCACCGTTGGCGCGCATCCACACCTGGCGGCGCGGCTCAGCGGTGTGCCCTTTCAGCGGGTTGTGGAATTCAACCGGGCGGATCTCAATCGGTTTATCGCACAGAAACTTCTCGGCAACCTGCGGTGGCAGCAGGTGTGCCAGCGAGCGGGCGATATCCGTCTCAGATGGCAGACCGTCCGGAGAAGGGGCGGCCGGCATGGTTTTCTGGTGCTCGTAACCCGATTCTGGCGCCTGGAAGGAGGCGGTCATGTAGAAGATCGGTTTGCCATTTTGAATCGCAGCCACCCGGCGTGCGCTAAAGCTGTTACCGTCGCGCAGGACTTCTACATCGTAAATAATCGGCTTCTGGCTGTCGCCCGGACGCAGAAAATAGCTGTGGAACGAGTGGACTAACCGGTCGGCTGGAACGGTCTCTTTCGCCGCATACAATGCCTGACCCACGACCTGTCCGCCAAAGACCTGGCGCAGGCCGAGATCTTCACTCTGGCCGCGGAACAGACCTTCTTCAATTTTTTCCAGATTTAATAACGTCAGCAGATTCGATAGTGCCTGGCTCATTGGTACCCTCTATAATTTTACTCTCTTATACCCGTCATACTTCAAGCTGCATACGCGTTGGCTGCGTTCGTTCACCCCGGTCACTTACCCGAGTAAGCTGCTGGGATTCACTTGCTTGCCACCTTCATGCAACCCGAATTATTCAGGCTATAACGGCAGGTGAATGCTTCCATTATAACGTAATTTCGCGAGTGGTCCGATGGGTTCAATTATCTGAATAATGGGGTGTTTGCAGGCATTCATGTGAAATATGTGCCACACTGAAGCGGTTAAGTTTGTTAAAGCGTTGTCACTCAATTGAGAAAATTGGCTTAATTTGAGTGAGCAAAAAGGAGAATGCTAATGAAACTTGTGCCGATCTTAAGCGGTCTGGCGATTGCACTGGCCGTAGCAGGCTGTGCGCAGACGCACCAGCAAAGTCAGAATCAGACACCAGCACCAGAAGCAGCGGCCGCGCAGCAAGCGGTATCCGGGCCGAACGTCTCCGGTAATGTCCTCATCCGCCAGAAAGTGGCGCTGCCGCCTGATGCGGTATTAACGGTGACGTTGTCCGACGCGTCGCTGGCCGATGCACCATCGAAGGTGCTATCGCAGAAAGTTACCCGTACGGAAGGCAAACAGGCGCCGTTTAGCTTTGTGCTGCCGTACAACCCGGCTGATATCCAGCCGAATGCCCGTATCCTGCTAAGCGCTGCGGTGACTCTCAACGGCAAGCTGCTGTTTATCACCGATACCATTCAGGAAGTGATTAACCACGGCGGCACCAAAGCCGATCTGATAATGGTTCCGGTGCAGCAAACGCCAGTTCCGGTTCAGGACCCTGCACCCGTCCAGATTCCGTAATCTCTGGTGAAATAAAAAACAAATGCCCTCTATGTGAGGGCATTTTTTTGGCCTGAGCCGGTCAGAAGTAAAACGAAGCGTCAGTATTGCCAGCGGTATTTCTGCATATCAATTTGCCCACTCCCGGAAACCTGCACCCCATCGGCCAGTAGTGCCTGTTGCTGTCGTTGCAGGTCGGGACCGGTCAGCGAAATCGCACCATGGCGATTTACCACCCGGTGCCAGGGGAGCGTAGAACCTTCCGGCAAACGTCTGAGCACGCCGCCAACCTGTCTTGCGGCGCGCGGCGAGCCCGCAAGCCTCGCAACGTCGCCGTAGGTGGTGACGTAACCTTCTGGGATCGCGGCGACGATTTGCCATACGCGGTGCGGGAAAGAGTCTTGAGCGTCCATAGTGTATTCCTGAAGGCAGAACTCTCAGCATAATCAGACTGATGGTCGGTGTGAAGAGGGGATTGTGCAAGAATCCAGCAGGTAAAAGCGGATAGCTTGCAATTGCCTGGCTCAGCAGTGATAATGCGCCAGCGCGTTGGGAACAACGCTCTCAATGGGGGCCCTGTTGGTTCTCCCGCAACGCTACTCTGTTTACCAGGTCAGGTCCGGAAGGAAGCAGCCAAGGCAGATGACGCGTGTGCCGGGATGTAGCTGGCAGGGCCCCCACCCATTTGTACCTTCCTGATTTTTCAACCTTCCTGAATATTTCATTCCCACAATATAAATATGGTTATTTACATCTGCGTTTTGCGGCTATTCAATTAAACTTCATTAGCTTGTAATAATACTGTCATCTCTGTGTCATAAATAGTATTTAAATTAACATTAGGTATTCATATTGCTCAGAATGTTATAAATATATTTGTGGAATGTACCACTGGTTTGATGTATTAGTTATTACAGAAATAATACAAAAACCAATTTAGCCGCGTGAAAACGTGTCGCTACGGGAAGGGGTAAACATGACAGTCGCAGTGCTTAATGTAAAAATTGATGAGACAGTAAAAGAAGGACTTCGCCACTATGCCGAGGCTCACAGCCTGACGTTAAGTGCGGCGACTGAGAAGCTGCTGCAACTGGCGTTTGCAACAGAAGAAGAGGCGGGTGTATGTGAAGACGACATTGACAGCCAGCATACGGAAGAAGATGTTGCTCCATTTACGCCTAAAGAAATCAAAGCATTACGAAAAATCCTGAAGAAGAGAAAATGAAACAGCAACCTTCAATAGCTTGTAACTACGGTGAAGCCTGTGATTTGTTACGCTCGGGCTACGTAAAGCATGTTCTTCTGGACTGGAATGTGGGCAGCGATGAATTCTTTCGTATTGCCTCAGACTGGTGCGATACCGGTGCTAAGATTAAAAAAGAGGGAGAATCTTTCGTTATTTCCCTTAAAGGCTTTCCGATCCCTCCTCAGCACTAATATATAATTTCGCGTAGCTAAACTACGCAAAGTTATATATGACTCAGGCCAGCTATGTTATTGGGGACGTTGTTTTCCCTTGGTATGGTTAAATAATTTTGCGCATCTTATTGGCGCCATGCTGGCCTGCTAACGTCGCCCATACCGGCTGTAATGTAGTGAATGCGCGCCGTAGCGTATCGTCATCCAGGGTGAAAGGAATACGCAGATTGCGTTCCCCGCCGCCAGCCAAACTAAAACGCGTACCGACACCAAGATGAATCCCGTAGCCTTCAGCGCGGGCGGCAAAACGCGTGGCCATCATTTCCGGTAACTCAACCCAGAATGACAATCCGCCTTCCGGTAGAACAAACCGCCATTGGGGAAAATATTCCTGCATCAAATCGGCGCACATATCGCGCCGGGTTTTAAGCTGACGACGTCGTTCGGGCAGCAGCGACTCCTCATTTTCCAGCAGCCAGCAGGTTGCCAACTGCTCCAACAGCGGTGAGCCGAGATCGATAGTGTCGCGGGTCTGAATCAATGCCGCAATGGTACGCGATGATGCGCGGATCCATCCCAGCCGCAGTCCACCCCAAAAACTTTTCCCCGTCGATCCGACGGTAATGATCGGCGCGTCGCGGTTAAATGCGGCCAGCGGCGGCGGCGGCGGGGCGTTGTACCATAAATCGACCATGGTTTCGTCGACGACCAGCGTGGTACAGGTGCGGGCGGCCAGATCGGCGACAATTTGCCGTGTCGCGCTATCCATGCATTGCCCGCTCGGATTTTGAAAGTCGGGCATCAGATAAGCCAGACGCGGTGCGGTCTGGGCAATAATCGCCGCCAGACCATCGGTATCCCAGCCTTCATCGGGCAGCGGCAGAGCTACCGGGCGACAGGATGCGCCCTCAATGGCGGCAATTGCCAGCGGGTAAGTTGGTGTTTCTACCACCACGCGATCGCCCGGCCCGGTGAGATAGCGCAAAATCAGCGCCAGCCCGCTGACGGCACCGTTAACCAGCATGATTTCATCGGCGGTGGTTGGCAGGCCTCTTGCGCGATAGCGCTGGGCGATAGCCTCTCGCAGGACCGGCAGCCCATGCTGATCGTAACCAGTATGATTGAGGTAGCCGGGCAACATACCCAAGGCATGGCTATAGGCCTGGTGGATTTCAGCTCCAGCCGCCAGCGCGGCGGTGGAGAGATCCAGCGTAGGCGACGTGGACATGTGCGGTGCACGCGGGTTGAATTCAGCGGACAAACTGACCGTTGAACCGCTGCCCTGACGGCTTTGCACATAGCCTTCATCGCGTAACTGCGCCAGCGCGCTGGCGATAGTCGTTCGGCTGACCCCCAGCGCAGTAGCGAATTCACGTTCGCCCGGCAAACGGGTATCGAGCGGTAAGCGTCCATCCAGAATCAACAGCCGCAGCGCGTCCGTCAGTTGTCGCCACAGCGGCGTGGACGAAGGTTTTTCCTGCCAATGGCCCAGCAGGCGAACTAACGATTGGGTGGCGGAGCGTCGTAGCATTTGTGCAGTCCACTTTTTGAAAACTGGTCATTAATCATAATGCCATTTTTGTCGATGATGAAGCTATCAACCGACAGGCAGAGGTGCCAATGTTACGCCGACTGATTCAGCTTTACTTTGGGTTAACGCTTTATGGGGTGTCGACCGCCGTTTATGTCCGCGCCAATCTCGGGGCTGACCCGTGGAACGTATTCCATCTTGGCGTCGCCGGGCTGACGTCGCTCAATCTTGGACTGGTGATGATCCTCACCGGTGTCGCCGTGCTGCTGCTGTGGATCCCGCTGCGCCAGCGTCCCGGTCTTGGCACTATCAGTAATGTGATTGTCCTTGGGCTGGCGGCCGATGCGACGCTGGCGCTGATGCCGCCGCTGGAATCACTGTGGCTGCGCGCCGTGATGCTGGGAATGGCGGTGGTCCTGAACGCGCTGGCGACGGGAATGTATATCGGCGCGGGTTTTGGCGCAGGCCCACGCGACGGCTTGATGACCGGTATTCATGCCCGTACCGGTTGGCCAGTGCGCTGGATTCGCATGGCTATTGAGCTCTCGGTACTGGTGATTGGTACGCTGCTGGGCGGCACTTTTGGCGTGGGCACCGTACTGTATGCGCTGGCGATTGGCCCGCTGATTCAAATCTGCCTGCCATGGTTCCAGCTGCCGCGAGTGGCGCAGCGTCGATCAGTAAAGGTTGAACAACCCTCCTGATTTTACGAAGCGCTCACAGCATCAGGATTTTTTTCAGGTTACACTGCTGCTATCACGCCCGTAATCTGAAGAAGTATGAAAACGATAACGCTTTATGATGTGGCCCGCGTTGCCGGGGTTTCTTACCAGACCGTGTCGCGGGTCATTAACCAGGCCGCGCACGTTTCGCCGCGCACGCGGGACAAAGTGCAGGCAGCGATGCAGGAGCTTAACTATGTTCCCAATCGCGGGGCGCAGCAGTTGGCTGGTAAGGCAACGCGCGCACTGGGGCTGTTGACCACCGATTTAGCGCTGCACGCGCCCTCGCAAATCGCCTCCGCCGTTAAACGACGGGCGGGAGAAGTGGGTTTTTCGGTACTGATCTCGATGGTGGAAAGCCACGACTGGCAGGCCTGTTTAACCGCGCTGCAAGAACTACAGGCGCAGCGCGTTGAAGGGTTGCTGGTCAGCGTGCCGTTGGAGCGCGAGGTGGCCGAAGCGCTGGCCGCCGCCGCGCCGATGCCGGTGCTATTTCTGGATGTTGGAAATGATGCGCAGGTGAATAGCCTGGTGTTCGATGCCGAACAGGGCGCTCGCCTTGGCGTTGAGCACTTATTGGCGCTTGGACATCGGCATATTGCCTTGCTGGCAGGCCCGCAGACCTCGGTCTCCGCCCGGGCCCGGTTGTCCGGCTGGCAACGGGCGCTACAGCAGGCAGGCATTGAGCCCGGCGCGGTGGCTTTTGGCGACTGGAGCGCGGCTTCAGGCTATGAAAAAGCGCACGCTCTGCTCAATGAAAAGCCGTATCCGGACGCGGTGCTGGTGGCGAACGATCAAATGGCACTGGGTGTGCTGCGCGCCTGCGCTGAAAAAGGGATTCGCGTGCCGGGACAATTGTCGGTTATCGGCTATGACGATACTACCGACAGCGCCTGGTTTACGCCGCCGCTCACTACCATACGGCAACAGTTTAAAGAAGCAGGCCGACACAGCGTCGACTGGTTGATTGCTCAACCCGCGGCAGACAGCACCTCGCGACAGATGCGCCAGAGCGTTGAGCTGATCGTTCGTGGTTCGACGGCGGCAAAACAACCCGAGGCGTTGCAAGATGACGATCTCGCCCAGTGTCTGCAGGAACTGGCTGCGCGTGTCGCGAGACGATCGACTGATTTGTGATCTGACTCGCTTACTGTCGATCCGATCCTTTACCTCGTAACCCGATCGGCGCACTCTCAATGAAAATTGTGAGCGCTTCGCAACTGAGGTTACTATGCCGAATAATCCGTCTTTGCCCCTATCTGCTTTACTGGCTCGCCGTGACTGGGAAAACCCGTCGTTAACCCAGTGGCATCGTTTAGCTGCCCATGCACCGTTTAACAGTTGGCGAGCTCCACAACAGGCGCTGCGTGATGACGCGAGCCCATCACGCCAGACGCTTAATGGCAGCTGGCGTTTCAATTTTTTCAGCGCACCGGAAGCGGTGCCGGAAAGTTGGGTAGAGCACTGCCTTGCCGATGCGGTTGCCATGCCGGTGCCATCCAATTGGCAGATGCAGGGTTTTGATACCCCTATTTATACCAACGTCACCTATCCCATCCCGGTGACACCGCCGCAGGTTCCTGCACAAAACCCGACCGGCTCTTATTCACGGACATTTAGCGTTGACGCAGCATGGCTGGCGCAGGGACAAACGCGGATTATTTTTGACGGTGTGAACTCGGCATTTCATCTGTGGTGCAATGGGAAATGGGTGGGCTACTCGCAGGACAGTCGTCTGCCCGCAGAATTTGACCTGAGCGAGGTGCTGCATGCCGGGGAAAACCGGCTGGCGGTGATGGTATTGCGTTGGTGCGACGGCAGCTATCTCGAAGACCAGGACATGTGGCGGATGAGCGGTATTTTCCGCGATGTGACGTTGCTGCATAAACCCGTAACCCGGATTGCGGATTATCAGGTGACGCCAATCCTTCAAGACCGTTTTAAGCACGGCGAACTGCAGATTCAGGTAACGCTGGAAGGAGCTGACGTAGCGGCAACAACGGTTGAGGCTACGCTGTGGTGCGGCGAGCAGCCGGTGGCGAGTGGGCGTCAGATTCCGGGGTGCGGTGTCGTTGACGAGCGCGGCGGCTGGGCGGAAAGGGCAAATCTCACGCTGGCGCTGGCGCAACCGGCACTGTGGAGTGCCGAGACGCCGAATCTCTATCGTCTGGTGCTGACTCTGCTGGATGCCACCGGACAGGTGCTGGAATCGGAAGCCTGCGACGTCGGCTTCCGTCAGATAGAAATCAGCAATGGCCTGCTCAAGTTGAACGGCAAGCCGCTGTTGATTCGAGGCGTCAACCGCCACGAGCATCACCCGGAGCATGGACAGGCGATAGATGAAGCCACTATGCGTCGCGATATCGAGCTGATGAAACAGCACAATTTCAACGCCGTGCGTTGTTCCCACTATCCCAACCATCCGCTGTGGTACCGCTTATGCGACCGTTACGGGTTGTATGTGGTAGATGAAGCTAATATTGAAACCCACGGCATGGTCCCGATGAGCCGTCTGGCAGATGACCCGCGTTGGCTGCCCGCCATGAGCGAACGTGTGACCCGTATGGTGGCGCGCGACCGGAACCATCCTTCAATCATTATCTGGTCGCTCGGCAACGAATCCGGCCATGGCGCCAACCATGACGCATTGTACCGCTGGCTGAAAACCGCCGATCCGTCGCGCCCGGTGCAGTATGAAGGCGGTGGTGCAAATACTGCCGCTACCGATATTGTTTGCCCGATGTATGCCCGAGTCGATACCGATCAGCCGCATCCTACCGTGACGAAATGGGGGATTAAAAAATGGATTGGTTTACCGGATGAGTCGCGTCCATTGATCCTTTGCGAATATGCACATGCGATGGGCAACAGCTTCGGCGGTTTTGCGAAATACTGGCAGGCTTTTCGCGACAACCCGCGCCTGCAGGGCGGTTTTGTCTGGGACTGGGTGGATCAGGCGTTGTGCAAAACCGATGAAAACGGCGCCACGTTTTGGGCTTATGGCGGTGATTTTGGCGATACGCCAAACGATCGTCAGTTCTGCATGAACGGCCTCGTTTTCCCGGACCGCACCCCGCATCCGGCGCTGTACGAAGCGCAGCGGGCACAGCAGTTCTTTACCTTTTCGTTAGTCGAACACGCGCCGCTAACGGTGGAGATCGCCAGCGACTACCTGTTCCGCCATACCGATAACGAACGGCTGCGCTGGGCAATCAGCGTTGACGGCAACCGGCTTTCCGAGGGTGAAATTACGTTAGATATCGCCCCGCAGGGGACCCAGCGCGTGACGCTGCCATTTAGCGATTATGCGGCGCTGCGAGGTGCCAGTTTGTTGGATGTGGAGGTCTATCAGCCGCAGGCGACCGGCTGGTCGGCGGCTAACCATCTCTGTGCCTGGGAGCAGTGGGCATTGCCGACGGCGCTGTCTTTACCTGTCCCTGTGCCAGAAGGAGAGGCGCCACGGCTCTACGTGGAGGCGCAGGCGTTTGATGTTGTTCACGGCAATCAGCGCTGGCAGTTCAACCGCGAAACGGGCGAGCTGGCTCAGTGGTGGTGTGACGGACAGCCAACCTTGCTGTCACCCGTGCAGGATAACTTCACGCGCGCGCCGCTGGATAACGATATTGGGGTTAGCGAAGTGACGCGCATTGACCCGAATGCGTGGGTCGAGCGCTGGAAGGCGGCGGGGATGTATGCGATGACGCCGCGCCGGCTGTTGTGCCGTGCGCAAACGCGGGAACACAGCGTGGAAATAGAGACTCAACATAGCTGGGAGAACCAGGGGAAGGTGCTGTTTATCAGCCATAAATATTGGCATATCGACAGCCACGGTGTGCTGCATGGCGATGTGGATGTGCTGGTGGCGGAAGATATTCCGCACCCGGCCCGCATCGGTCTCGATTGCCAACTGGCGGCGGTTGAAGAACAGGTGAGCTGGCAGGGTTTAGGGCCACATGAAAACTACCCGGATCGCCGTCTGGCGGCGCGGCAGGGGCGCTGGACATTACCGCTGGCGGCGCTGCATACGCCGTATATTTTCCCTACGGAAAACGGTCTGCGCGGTGAGACTCGCCAGCTCGACTATGGCACTCATCGCTGGCAGGGAAATTTCCATTTCGGTCTCAGCCGCTATAGCCAACAGCAGCTTCATGAGGTGACGCATCACCATTTGCTGCGTGAGGAGGCGGGCTGCTGGCTGAATCTCGATGCTTTCCACATGGGGGTTGGCGGCGATGACTCCTGGAGCCCAAGCGTACTAGCGGAGTTTTTACTGCCGCAGCGCCGACTGCGTTACCGTTTTAGCTGGCAGCAGCTGTAAGCCTTACCCACGGCATCAGACTAATGCGCTGATGCCGTGCCCCATCATGTAGATCCCCACCGCAATAATCAGCGCGCCGGAGAACCACGGCACTTTTCGCGACAGTTCCCCAAACCCAGTCCAGCGTTTGCTTACATGCTTCAGGCTAATTGCGGCAATAGCTCCGGAGGCGACTAGCGTCAACGCGAGGCCAACGCTAAAGCTCAACACCAGCGTTGCACCCAGCGCGACATGTTTAAGCTGGAGACATATAAGCAGAATCGTTATTGATGCCGGGCAGGGGAGCAGCCCGCCGGTCAGACCGAACAGCATAATTTGCCCAGTGGTGACATTCTGCCCGGTGAATCGACGGTTGATCTCTGCGGCGTGGGCGCGCTGATGGGCGTCCTGCCAGTCAGCGTCAACCAGGGCACCGTGATGTTCATGATGTTCATGATGGCGTTCATGTTCATGTTCATGTTCATGTTCATGTTCATGTTCATGATGGTGATCGTGATGATCATGCGCGCGCGAACCTTGCCAGGTACGCCATAACATCCACAGGGCGATGGCAATAATGATCCCGCCAGAGAGCAGCTGAAACCATGGCTCGGCGGTTTGCGCATCCCAGCCCCGGCCAAACCACATTCCTGCCATGGCGATAACCCATACCACTACGGTATGCGATAGCGTGGCCGCCAGTCCCAGTAAAATAGCCTGTTTAAGCGTGCCGCGAATGGCAACGATAAACGCGGCCATCATGGTTTTTGAGTGTCCAGGCTCCAGGCCATGCAGCGCGCCAAGCAAAATCGCACCGGGAATAAAGAACCAGGCATTGCCCTGTTGTAAGAGTGTAGTGAAGTCGGTCATGAGAGACGATCCTTGCTTAAAGTGAATTTACTATACTCCCACCCAGTACATAACTACTACCCCCCAGTATAAAAATACGCGACGACCGCGACCCGTGATATGCTTGCGCAGGAGTTAAGAACAGGATCCTGCTATGTCACATACCGTACGACACAAGAAGATGTTATTGACGCGCCTGAAGAAAATTCAGGGGCAGGGCGTGGCGCTGGAAAAAATGCTTAACCGTGAGCATGAATGCGCTGAGGTGTTACAGCAGTTGGCGGCGATTCGCGGCGCGGTAAATGGCATGATGTTGCAGGTGATTCAGGGACATCTCACCGATCACGTGGTGAAAGAGCCCGAAGAGATCCAGCGTGAGGCCGATCTCGAGGTGGTGATGCAGGTGATTAAATCCTATCTCAAGTAGTGTGCGTCCGCAGGTTGTTCTCCGCCCAGATGATGAAGGCTTCCTTCGGCAGGGCTTTACTGTAAAGCCAGCCCTGGCCGAACTGCACGCCGTGCTCGCGTAACCAGGTCTCCTGGCAGGACGTTTCGATACCTTCCGTCACCACGTTAAGCTGCAATTTTTTCGCCATTTCAATGATATACGGTGTCACCTGCGCGTACTCCAGCGCATCAACGAACGATTTATCGAGCTTTAAGGTATCCACTTCCAGATCTTGCAGGTAGCGCAGGCTGGAATAGCCGGTGCCAAAATCATCAATGTAAACGGCATGACCAGCGTTGCGATAGGCTGCGATAGCGGGCAAGGTAGTTTTTGGGTCGGCAAAACCGCGTTCAGTCAGCTCCAGCGCAATTTGTTGTGGCTGAACCTGCCAGATTCTGAGCTGCTGATGCAGGAGGGTTTGCAGCATCACCGAGTGAAAATCGGCCACCGACAGGTTAATGGAGACGTGTATCTCCGGATGCAGGTGCAGCCACTTGCCGAGATCGCGAAACACCATTTTCACCACGTTTTCCGTCAGATGAGTGATGAGCCCGGTTTGTTCGGCCAGTGGGATAAAAATATCCGGCGACAGATAGCTGCCGTCGGTCTGTTTCCAGCGCGCCAGCGCTTCACAACCCACCACTTTGCCGTCGGTCAGTGAGACGATGGGCTGATAGTTTACGCTAATCTCAGCATTATTCAGCGCATCCAGCATCCGCTGACGCGGGGATTGCAGACGGCGCAGCACACGCCAGATAAGCCAACTTGCCAACAGACTCATCAGGATACCTATCGGCATCCAGATAACCAGTTGATGGCGCAGGCGTTCAGATAACGGCAGAGTGGAAGACCAGGTGAGGATGGCGACCTGCAGTTCAGGATAATGGCGTACCGTATAAACGATATTGTTTTCGGTTAGCGTTTCCAGACGTCCGTTTCTGATGCTTAGCCAGGCGTGTTCATCGAGGGGGGCGCTGCTGGCGAGAACCCGATTGGTGAAGGTACTGATCAACGCCACCTGAGTCGGGGAGTTGGTAAATGGAATCACGTCAATTAACGACATAGGGTCGATAATCACCATGTGATGATCGGAGGCAAAGGCGGCCATAAAACGGTTGATGCCCAGATCGTTTTTTTCGGTGTACCAGGCGCGATAGCCGGAGGGCAGAATGCGATCGGGTTTAGGGAAGGTAAAATAACCGCCGTTACTTTCAAGGGAAGAACATTGCGCCGTCAGCCCATCGATGTAGAGCACTTCCTGAATATAGCGCCAGGCGTAGGAGAGGCGACGCATTTCCTGAAGATGGGCCGGGCTACAGCCGATGACCTTCATGGCATCCATCTGCGTTAAGGCCTTTTTCACCTGAGCAACCACCTGCTCGCTGCGGATAAGTACGCGGGAGGCATAGGTTGCTTGCTCATCCATAAATTGCCGATGGGCTTCACGCTGAGCAAGCCAAATACTCAAGAGCGTTGGGACGAGTATCGCCAGAATAAGCACGCCGGTTATCAGACTGACCTGATGTCGAGTTGTCACTGCCAGTCCTTATTCTGGGAGATGTATGACAAGTATACCCGACAATGCATGTGCTTATTATGGGAAATCATTTTCAGGCGCTCAGGTAGCCCACTCAGCGTCTGTGCGCCAGCGCTCTGACCAGCCGATCGCCGCCCATCTGGACGCCTTGCACCATGAGGACGAGGATTAACACCGTGCCGACCATAATTTGATCGTTGAAGCGCTGATAACCATAGCGAATCGCCAGGTCGCCCAGCCCGCCGCCGCCGATAACCCCGGCCATCGAGGAGAAACCGATCAGCATTACCACCGTTAGCGTGGTTGCTGCCAGTAATGCGGGAAGCGCTTCCGGCAGTAACGCTTTGGTGATGATGTGCCAGACATTCCCGCCCATTGAGAGCACGGCTTCGATACGCCCGTAGTCCACTTCATCCAGTGCGCTTTCCGTCAGACGGGCGAAAAATGGAAACGCGCCGATAGTGATTGGCACAATCGCCGCCGTGCTGCCGAGCGTCGTGCCGACCAGCAGGCGGGTAAAGGGGATGAGGGCAATCAGCAGCACGATAAACGGCAGCGAGCGGCCGGTGTTGATAATGGTCCCCAGCACTGCGTTGACCCGCGGCATCGGCATCAGCCCGTGGCGGCGGGAAAGAAACAGCAGTACGCCAAGCGGCAGACCAATCAGCACGGTGAACAGGGCCGCCAGTCCCACCATGTAAAGCGTATCCAGCGTGCCGTCGAGCAGCAACGGCCATAAATCTTCCCAGCTCATGCGACTATGCATAGGTGTCTCCTGTCCAGACCGTGGCGGGCAAGGAAGCGACGTTCTTCATCACCATCGCCGAGTAAAATATCCCGCAGACGTGACCAGGGCGCGGCCAACAGGTCGGCGATTTTACCGCTTTCCTGCAATTCGCCACCTTCCAGTAGCGCCGCGTGATCGCAGAGATTTTTGACCACTTCAAGCTGGTGGGTGATAAGCACAATCGTCAATCCCAACTGGTGGTTAATGGTCTCCAGCAGCGCCAGCACGCTGGCGGTGGTTTCGGCATCCAGTGCGCTGGTGGCCTCATCGCACAGCAGCACGTCTGGGTCTGCGGCCAGCGCGCGGGCAATGCCCACGCGCTGTTTTTGCCCGCCGGAAAGCTGCGAAGGAAAGGCTTCCGCTTTGTCGGCCAGCCCTACCAGCGCGAGCAGCTCCGCCACTCTTTGTTGCCGCTTCGCCTTTGGTACGCCAGCGATTTCCAACGGTACCGCCACGTTGTCGGCGACGTTACGGGCGTGCAGCAGATTGAAGTGCTGAAAAATCATGCCGGTGCGCAGGCGATGGGCACGTAGACGCGCCTTATCGAACTGCACGATATCTTCACCGTTGAACAGAATGCGGCCCGCACTGGGCCGCTCCAGTAAGTTCAGGCAACGAATCAGGGTACTTTTTCCCGCGCCGCTGCGCCCCAGTATTCCGTAAATCGCTCCTTTCGGAACGGTAAACGAGACGTCGTTGAGTGCCGGTTGGCCGCTCCCGGCATAGTGCTTACTCAGCCCTTCAATAACTATCATGATTTCGGCGCGCTAACCGGAATGACCGAGCCGTTATAGTGCTGGCGAATAAATTCAGCGACCTGCGGCGAAGTCAGATCTTTAGCCAGCTCTTTAATTCGCGGATCGTTGGCCAACTGTGGATTCGTCACCAGAATATTGGCGTACGGGTTGTTGGTGGCGCTCTCCAGCCCCAGCGCATCTTTAGCCGGGGTCAGCCCTGCTTCCAGTGCGTAGTTGCCGTTGATAACTCCCAGATCAACATCATCCAGGGAACGCGGGATCTGCGGTGATTCCACTTCGAGAATCTTCAGTTTATGCGGGTTCTCGACGATATCTTTCGGTGTGGCGAGGGTCGTTGCCGGGTCGGTAAATTTCGCATCCAGCTTAATCAGCCCTTTGCTCTGAAGCAGGAACAGCGCGCGGCTTAAGTTGGTGGTGTTATTAGGCACTGCGACGGTGGCACCTTCTGGCAGCGATTGCAGATCTTTATGTTTACGCGAGTAGATCCCCAGCGGCTCAATGTGCACGGTGGCGGCGACGGCAAAGGTTTTACCCAGCGCTTTTTCCTGATCTTTTAAATACGGCACATGCTGGAAATAGTTGGCGTCAACGTCGCCATTGGCCAGCAGTTCGTTGGCGTTGACGCCGCTGGTTAGCTCAACGATTTTCAGATCGAGCTTTGGATCCTGTTTTTTAATAAAGTTGAGGATCTCGGCGTGTGGCACCGGATCGGCGGCGATGCGTAGCGGTTCGGCAGACGCGTTCCAGGCCAGAGAAAGAGACAATGCAATTCCTGCCAGTTTAAATGCAGCATGTTTCATGTTGTGTTTCCTTATTAGAATGGGGGTCAGGCAATCAGTTGTTCACTGCGCGCGCGCAGTACGTCACGGTAATAGCGTTCAGCCACGTCGGGATGCGAACGCAGGCGGCCTTTCAGGTAGTTCCAGCCAACGTCACGCAGCAGCGGATTTTGCGGATCGCTTTGCGGCCCGTTGGCTTCACGCGCCAGGGCTTCAGGCAGCGAGTACACCGGCACCACGGCATCAAGCTGCGCGCCAAGGAAGAAGGCAATGGAAAGCCGCTGTTGGTTATCCGGTGGCGAAACCACGCGGTGAACGGTCGCCCGCAGATAGCCGTTAGTCGCCAGTTCCAGTAGTTCGCCAATATTGACCACAAAGCTGCCCGGCAGCGGTTTGGCGTCAATCCACTGGCCGTCGCTGACCTCCACCTGCAATCCTTTTTGTTCGTCTTGCAGCAGGAAGCTCAGAAAACCGGAATCTTTATGCGCGCCCACACCCTGGGTGCTGCTTTGCGTCTCTTGCTGCCCCGGATAGCGGATCAGCTTGATATGTTCATTGGGTTTTTCGCCGTACAGAGTGTCAAAGGCTTCCGGTGGAAGCTGTAATGCCTCAGCAAAGGCGCGCAGCAGGGTCATCGCCATTTCAGTCATCGCGCGCTGCCACTGCAGCAACACTGGACGCAGCGTGGGCAATGATTCCGGCCACAGATTTGGCCCCTGCAATTGAAGCCAGCGTGGGTCGTGTTCGCGTAAAGAAACGGCCTGGCGTTCAGCGCCGATATCAAACTGTTCCCGCCAATCCGGCTGGCCGCGCGTCAATTCTGCCGCGCTGCGGTTGTAGCCGCGAAAATGTGGGGAGTGAATCATCGCCACCTGCTGTTTTTGTTCGTCGGACAGGGCGAAAAAACGGCGGGATTCGGATTGCAGCGACTGCTGCAGAGCATCGTTGATACCGTGATCGGTTAGATAGAAGAAGCCAACATCGCGAGCCGCGTGACGAAGCTGCGCTAAAAACGCGTCACGTTCAGACGGCTGGTGGTACTGCGCAAGGCTCAGAATAGGCAGAGTGGTAAGGCTCATCATGTTCTCCGTTTTGCAGATTTATGCTGGGTAATTCAGGCGGTGCGAATGCGGGATGACAACAACAGCGCTGCATGGGATATCTCCTTTGGGTTGATAACCACAGCCTGCCTGATTGCAAAAATCGGCTCCAATAACGTTAATTTCTAATTTATGTTCGCGCGGGGGTCTGAGCTTTTGCGAAAAATGGCAATAGAGAAACCCTATGAAACGAAGGGTTGTAATGTGGCATTTGACGGCGTATCGTAGTTGTTATGTTATAACATATTAATCGAGGGTCAAATGAAAGCGAATATCCATCCCCATTACCGTCCTGTCGTGTTTCATGACACCAGTGCTAATGAGTATTTTACCGTGGGCTCAACCATCAAAACCGACCGGGAAATCGAGCTGGAAGGGGTGACATATCCGTATGTCACGATTGATGTGTCGTCCAAATCGCACCCGTATTACACCGGTAAACAGCGTACCGCGTCGACAGAAGGCAGCGTGGCGCGTTTCACCCAGCGTTTTGGTCGCTTTGTTGACGTAAAAAGAGGTTCATGATGCAGGTATTAAACTCACTGCGCAGTGCAAAACAGCGTCATCCGGACTGCCAGATAGTCAAACGCAAGGGGCGTCTGTACGTTATCTGCAAATCTAACCCCCGCTTTAAGGCCGTGCAGGGGCGTAAGAAACGCCGCTAAGCGCTGGCTTTACGTAATGTTTCCAGGGATTGGCGCTGCTTGCCGTCGGCGGTAAAGTTGTCGACGGCAAGCCATTTCTCAAATACCTGATTAAGTGCAGGCCACTCGCTATCAATGATAGAAAACCAGTCGGTGTCGCGATTATGGCCTTTAATCACCAGCGCCTGGCGAAAACGACCTTCAAACTGAAAACCTAAGCGCAGCGCTGCCTTGCGTGACGGTTCGTTAAAGCTATTACACTTCCACTCGTAGCGACGATAGCCCAGTGTTTCAAAGGCATAGCGCATCAACAGCCATTGGGCTTCCGTGGATGCCGGTGTGCGGCTCAACAGTGGGGAAAAGTGCACGTGGCCCACTTCCATTACGCCGTTATTCGGGTCAATACGCATCAGCGCGAGGGAGCCAACCGGCAGCTGCGTGCGCGTATCAATCACCGCAAACTGGATGGGATCCTGCAATGTTTCGACGCTGGCAACCCACTGGCGATACTCTTCCACTGAACTTTCCGGCTCGCGCAGCAACCACGTCCAGCCGCGGGTGTCCTCTGCCTGCTGGTGGGCGGCAAACAGCGCATCGGCATGCTTGAGGCTTAGCGGCTCCAGGCGGCAATAGCGGCCTTCCAGCGTCACGCGCTGCGGATGTGGGCGCGGCTGCCAATCTTGCAGGGCATCGCCAATTGACTGACCAAATTGATTAAGCTGACTCATAACCTCTCCTTGGGGAAATAAATAATACGCTGAGCGTAGATGCTTACTGGTTCCATAAAAAGTGCCATCAGAGTATCTTTTTATGGTGCCACAAGGAGACAAGATGAATATTCCCGACGATCCCTTTTTCGCTATGCTCGCGCGTTCGCTACAGGCACGTGCCGGTGAAACGCTGCAACGTAGCCTGTACAGCACGCTGAAAGAGGCGGTTATGCAGGGGCAACTGCAGGCGCAAAGTTGGCTCCCCGGCTCGCGGGTGATGGCGCAGCGGTTGTCTGTTTCACGAAATACGGTAAATGCGGCGCTGGAACAACTGGCGATGGAAGGGTATTTGCGCCGGGATCGCCGTGGCTCCCGTGTGACCACGCTGCCGCAGCCGCCGCAGGGGCGGGATTGCCCAGAAATGAGCGCTGCCTCATTATCATCGCGCTTGCAGGCCCTGCCGCCGGTACTGCCGCGTGATACGCCGCCGCTGCTGTTTGCTCCCGGCACGCCGGCCATCAACTATTTTCCTCTCCCGCTGTGGCGGCGGTTGCTTGACGGCGTTCTGCGCGAAGAGGGAAGTCGTTTATTGGGCTACGGGGATTCGGCAGGGGAATGGCCGCTGCGAGTTGCCATTGCCCGCCATCTGGCACTTTCGCGCGGAATCGACTGCGATGCCCGGCAGATTGTTATTACCGAAGGGGCGCTGGAAGGGGTGAATCTGTGTACCCAACTGCTCAGCGAGCCAGGGCAAACCGCCTGGGTGGAGGAGCCGGGCTATTTCGGTGCGAAAAGCGCTTTTATCTCCGCCGGGCTGCGGCTTGAGGGCATATCGGTCGACGAGGAGGGGATGCAAATCGACCGTGATTTACCGACGCCTACGCTGATCTTTACCTCGCCGTCGCATCAATATCCTACCGGTAGCGTGTTAAGCGCCGCACGAAGGCTGGCCCTTCTGGAGTATGCCCGCCAGCATAATGCGTGGATTGTCGAGGATGACTACGACAGTGAGTTTCGCTTCAGCGGTGAGCCTATTCCGGCGATGCGCGGTATGGCGAGCAATGCGCCAGTCGTCTATCTGGGGACCTTCAGCAAGACGCTGTTTCCGTCGCTGCGCATTGGATTTATGGTGTTACCGCCCGCGCTAGTCGAATCGGCACAGCCAGCAATCCGCGCGCTGCTGCGCGGCGGGCATCGTGCTGAACAGTGCGCGCTGGCCCGTTTTATTGAAGAGGGGCACTACACTCGTCATCTTGCCGCCATGCGGCGTCTATATCGAAAACGACAGTCGCAGCTACATGAGGCTCTGGCACAGGAGCTCACCATACCGCATCGCGTGATGGCGGGAGAAGGGGGACTACACCTAACGGTGGTGATTGAGGGGATTGACGATGTGGCGCTTGTTCGCCTGGCGCACCAGCATCAACTGGCCCCCAGCGCGCTGAGCACCTTTTATCTCAACCGCCAGCACGCCCGCTCGGGGCTGGTGCTGGGGTATGGTAATACGTCGGCGTCACAGTTTGCGACGGCAATCCGCACGCTGCAGCGGCTTATTGCGCAGCTTCAGAACGGGTAAGGCTGAAAACATCGTAGAACGACAGCTCACCTTTGGTGGAGACCATTTTTTGCAGCTGCGTTTTGGACTGACCGTCCACGCGGCTGGAGTTTAGAATACGCTCAATGAGCTGCGGTGGAACAAACCGGGTGTTGTACCATTCGCCGTTGTAGCAGACGCGGAAATCGAGCACGTCGATATCTTCATAGCGGTAGCGTGGGTAAACGTCGAAAAAGAAGAAGCCGTTAAGCAGAATAAACATCAGCCAAAGCAGCCAGACGGAATCTGCTAGCGTATCGGAACGCATCATCACCACCAGGGTCGCAAAGAAGGCGAGATACATGGCGATGAACAGGCCGGGATGATTGCGGATAAAACTGATACTAAAGCGCGGGCGGTTGTCGCGCTTTTCAGTGGTATTCAATTCATCAATGGTTTGCGTGAGTAATCGCTGGATCTCTGACATCTTAAGCTCGGCAACGGAAGGCGGAATAGCCTATTCTATGTTGCATTAATCCACACGGAAAGTAACAGATCAGTTGCAAAAAAGCATAACAGTCAGTAACACGATCAGCTCACCATTTTGATTATTTTCGCCGGATTACCGCCGACGACGGCATTGGCAGGCACATCTTTAACGACCACCGCACCGGATGCAATCACCGCATTATCACCAATTGTCACGCCGGGATTAATAATCGCCCGCCCGCCAATCCACACGTTATTACCGATAGTAACGGGTTTACCATATTCCACGCCGCTATTGCGCTCATCGGCATTGAGTGGGTGTGTCGCGGTATAAATATGTACGCCAGGCGCCAGCATGCAGTTATCGCCGATATGAATCGGACAAACATCTAGCATAACGCAATCAAAATTGGCGTAGAAATTGGTGCCAAGGTAGATGTTATAACCGTAGTCGCAGCGAAATGTCGGCTCAATATAGGCGTCATCGCCTTTACCTAATAGTTCGCTGAGTAGCTGCGCGCGTACGGCTTTTTCATCCGGAGCCGTATGGTTATAGCGGTGGATGAGATGCCTGGCGCGTACCCGGTCCATTTTTAGCGTATCGTCAGCCGGGCGATAGAGTTCGCCGGCAATCATTTTGCGTTTTTCTGTGCTCATGGGAGCCTCCGTATACAGGAAGCCACTACCATAAAAGGCTATTAACGTTTTGGGAACGTTCCCGAATTGTTGTTGTGATAGTAATCACAGTTATAGGTCAAACAGGAAAGATGAACCTTACACTCATAACGGAATAAAGATTAGCGAATGAACTTCCATACGGTTGGCGGGATTTTGTCGTACAGCTTATTCATGGTCAATTCAGCCAGACGATGATCGGCTGCTGAGTAAAATACCGCCAATTCATTATCGGAAAGTTCATATTTATTTTTTTCAATTACACGTTCTAACGTATCAATTGACTGACAGCGTCGTAGACGCATCAAATAATCAGTTTTAGTTAATGGTTTATCAGACATAATTCACCCATTGATTGTAATAGTTTTAACAAGAAAGGCTAACAGGGTTAGCACGGCTCACGTTGACAAAACAGCGAAAGAGTTTGTTCCCTGACTTTCGCCATTTTTGAAGATCATCGCTATTAATGCCGTAGTTGCCGAACAGCATGAAAGTATCATCCAGATATTCGTCAATCTGTGCAATCAGTTTATTATCTTCATCGTACTTAATTTTATAATTAAGTGCGAACGTTGCGATATGTTCTATCAGCTCATTAAGCTGCAGGTTGACTGCCGAGGTCGGGTCATTTACCCAGCCATGGTTGCTCTCTTCCAGCGTGGCAAGACTGTCATGATACAGGGTTTCACAAAGAAACTTAAGCTGTGCGATATCATGTCTTTTTGGTGAGTATTCGTCCATAACGCATCCCCCTGATCGTAGTACAAATAGCAAATACCGGTGCGGGATGGGTACTACTGGTTAACCGGAAACATGCACATGTCCCCGATCTGCTGTAACTATAATCTACTCTGGAACAGATTTCACCGAGCTATTACGAAAAATTACAATTTAGCTATGGGCGGTTAATTTTAACTTTCCTTGCGGATAACGTAGTGCGTTAAAAGCTAACGTATTGTTTCCAAATAAAAAGAATCTATCGGGAATACCGAGTCATTACCGCTTAGACAGCGGATATCCTACAAAGGTCCAACACTGTCGCATAAGAATATTCTTAATTTCTTAAAGAAGCGGCAGGTAGCCAAGTTTATTCAAAATAAATTGAAGATAAATCTCAATTTCCGATTTTATCAGGTTCCGTTATTTTTAATATTAATCACCAAAACAATATCACACTTTTTTATGATTGATTAAAAAATGCGCTTAATGTTTATCCATCGTTTAATCGATTAGCGGGATAAAAAAAGGGCCGCTTGCGCGGCCCTTTAGGATTAAAAATTTTTAGTGATGCTCAACTTTATGGTTGTGCTCAATGTCTTCGCTCTTACGGCTAAAGCGGCGACGTACGACCACAAAGAACACCGGTACAAAGAAGATTGCCAGAACCGTTGCTGTCACCATCCCGCCCATTACGCCAGTACCTACGGCGTTCTGTGCACCGGAGCCTGCACCGGTACTGATAACCAGCGGCATAACACCGAGGATAAATGCCAGTGAGGTCATCAGGATTGGACGCAGACGCATACGAACCGCTTCCAGCGTTGCCTCAATCAGGCCTTTACCTTCTTTATCCATCAGGTCTTTGGCAAATTCAACAATCAAGATGGCGTTCTTCGCCGAGAGCCCGATGGTGGTCAACAGACCGACCTGGAAGTACACGTCGTTGGTCAGGCCACGGAAGGTGGCGGCTAACAGTGCACCAACAACCCCCAGTGGAACCACCAGCATAACGGAGAACGGAATCGACCAGCTCTCGTACAGCGCTGCCAGACACAAGAACACCACAATCAGTGAAATCGCGTACAGGGCAGGGGCCTGGTTGCCGGAGAGACGTTCCTGATAGGACATCCCCGTCCAGTCATAGCCCACGCCGGTCGGCAGTTTACCCGCCAGCTCTTCCATCAGGTTCATCGCTTCACCGGTACTCTTACCCGGTGCGGCCTGACCGAGGATCTCCATGGAAGGCAGACCGTTGTAACGTTCCAGACGCGGTGAACCGTATTCCCAACGCGAGGTCGAGAAGGCTGAGAACGGTACCATCTGACCATTACTCCCGCGAACGTACCAGTTACCGATATCTTCCGGCAGCATACGGTATTTCGCTTCGGACATCAGGTACACCTTCTTCACACGACCGCGGTCGATGAAGTCGTTGACGTAGCTACCGCCCCAGGCAGTGCCCAGCGTGGTATTGATGTCGCTGATGGAAACGCCCAGCGCCTGTGCTTTTTCCTGATCGATATCGACTTTGAACTGCGGCGTATCTTCCAGACCGTTAGGACGAACGCCGGTCAGCACGTCAGGGTGCTGGGCAATCATACCGAACAGCTGGTTACGCGCCTGAGTCAGCTTCTCGTGGCCCAAACCGGCCTGGTCAATCAGCTGGAAGTCGAAGCCGGTTGCGGTACCCAGCTCAACGATAGCCGGCAGGTTAAAGGCGAACACCATCGCATCTTTAATCTGCGAGAAGTAACCCATCGCACGGCCAGTAATCGCTTCAACTTTGTTTTCGTCGCCCGGACGCTGGCTCCAGTCTTTCAGAGAAACGAAGGCGATACCGGTGTTCTGGCCACGACCCGCGAAGCCAAAGCCGTTAACGGCGAAGACGGATTCAACGTTGTCTTTCTCTTTGGTGAGATAGTAGTCGGTCATCTCATCCAGCACTTTCTGCGTACGCTCCTGGGTCGCACCGGCAGGCAGCTGCGCCATGCTGAGGAATACGCCCTGGTCTTCGTCCGGCAGGAACGAGCTTGGCAGACGAACGAACAGGAACGCCATGCCGACGACAATGATCAAATAGAGCAGCAGATAACGACCGGTGCTGCGCAGGATGTTACCTACGCTGTCGGTGTAGTGGTGCGTGCTCTTATCAAACATGCGGTTAAACCAACCAAAGAAGCCGGTGGTTGCACCGTGGCTGCCTTTCTGGATTGGCTTGAGCATCGTGGCGCACAGCGCCGGCGTCAGAATCAACGCCACCAGTACGGACAGCGCCATCGCCGAAACGATAGTGATGGAGAACTGGCGGTAGATTGCCCCGGTGGAGCCACCGAAGAAGGCCATCGGGATAAATACCGCTGACAGAACCATCGCGATACCGACCAGTGCGCCCTGAATCTGGCCCATGGACTTACGCGTCGCTTCTTTTGGCGGCAGACCCTCTTCGGCCATCACACGCTCAACGTTCTCGACCACCACGATGGCGTCATCCACCAGAAGGCCGATGGCGAGCACCATCCCGAACATTGTTAGGGTGTTTATCGAGAACCCGAAGGCGGCAAGTACCGCAAAGGTCCCCAGCAGTACTACCGGTACGGCGATAGTTGGAATCAACGTCGCACGGAAGTTTTGCAGGAACAGGTACATGACCAGGAACACCAGGATAATCGCTTCGACCAGCGTTTTCACCACTTCGTGAATCGAGATCTTAACGAACGGCGTGGTGTCGTACGGGTAAACAATTTTCAGGCCCGATGGGAAGAAGGGCTCCATCTTCGCCAGTTCGGCACGGATCGCGTTGGCGGTATCCAGGGCGTTAGCGCCGGTTGCCAGTTTAATCCCCAGACCGGAAGCCGGCTGGCCGTTAAACTTGGCGATAACGTCATAGTTTTCACCGCCCAGCTCAACCTTCGCGACATCGCGCAGGCGAACCTGAGAACCATCCTGATTCACTTTCAGCAGGATGTTGCTGAACTCGTCAACGTTAGTCAGACGAGTCTGGGCCACGATAGAAGCGTTCAACTGCTGGCCTTTAACCGGCGGCGTACCGCCTAACTGACCTGCTGCAACCTGGGCGTTCTGTGCTTTCAGTGCGCTGATAACATCGACCGGCGTGAGCTGGAAGTTGTTCAGTTTGTTCGGGTCCATCCAGATACGCATCGCGTACTGGGAACCAAACAGCTGAACGTCACCGACGCCGCTGGTACGGCTAATCGCATCCTTCATGTTGGCGGCGACGTAGTCAGAAATGTCATCCTGGTTCATGGTGCCGTTGGTGTTGATAACACCGACAACCATCAGGAAGCTGCTAGAAGCCTTCTCAACGCTGATACCCTGCTGCTGAACTTCCTGCGGCAGAAGTGGCGTTGCCAGTGCGAGTTTGTTTTGCACCTGAACCTGAGCGATATCCGGATCGGTACCGGATTCGAAGGTCAGGGTAATGGTTGCAGTACCGGTGGAGTCGCCGTTGGAGGACATGTACATCAGGTGATCGATACCGTTCATGTTCTGTTCGATAACCTGAGTTACTGTGTTCTGCACCGTTTCGGCGTCAGCACCGGGGTACATGGCTGTTATCGAAATTGCAGGCGGCGCAATCGTCGGATATTGCGCTACCGGCAACTTGAGGATCGATAGCCCCCCAGCCAGCATGATAATAATGGCGATCACCCACGCAAATATGGGGCGATCGATAAAGAAATTAGGCATGTCTTAACGGCTCCTGTTTAAGTTAAGACTTGGTTTGTTCTGACGGAGCTGCGCCAGCTGCGGCCGGCTGTTTAGCGTCAGAAGTGACTTCCTGGGCTTTAACCTGCGCGCCCGGCTTCACTTTTTGCAGACCGGTGATAATCACGTGATCGCCATCTTTCAAACCATCAGTCACCAGCCATTTATCGCCAATGGCCTGTGTTGCAACGATCTGGCGGGTTTCGACTTTATCGCCTTCACCTACCACCAGCGCAGTCGCATCGCCACGTGGCGTACGAGTTACGCCCTGTTGCGGAACTAGCAGCGCATTCGGGTTAGTCCCTTCTTCCAGACGAGCGCGAACAAACATGCCAGGTAACAGCGAGTGATCCGGGTTCGGGAAGACGGCACGCAGCGTGATAGAGCCGGTGGTCTGATCAACGGTGACGTCAGAGAATTCTAAGGTGCCGCTCTGCGGATATTTGATGCCGTCGTTGGTCACCAGATCGACTTTCGCTTTACCGTTTTCCTGCTTCAGCTTGCCGTCCATCAGCTCTTGCTTCAGACGTAAAAAGTCGTTGCTGGATTGGGTTACGTCAACGTAGATAGGGTCTAACTGCTGAACGGTTGCCAGCGCGGTAGCCTGGCCGTTTTGCACCAGTGCACCTTCGGTCACGTTGGATTTACCAATGCGCCCGCTGATAGGCGAAGTCACTTTGGTATAAGCCAGGTTAATACGAGCCGTTTCAACAGCGGCTTTCGCAGCGATGACCGCAGCATTGGCCTGCTGCGCATCAGCCACAGCGGTGTCATAGTCCTGACGGCTAATGTACTGAGTGCCAAGCAGTTTTGAATAACGGTTAACGGTCAACTTCGCGATATTGGCTGCAGCCTGCGCCTTCGCTAAATCGCCTTTCGCGCTTTCATAAGCCGCCTGGTAGGTGGCTGGATCAATCTGATAGAGCGACTCGCCCGCGGTGATGTCGCCACCCTCGGTAAAGTTACGCTTCAGAATAATACCGCTGACCTGCGGACGAACTTCCGCTACGCGGAATGCGTTTGTGCGGCCTGGTAATTCCGTCGTGATTACAAGAGGTTCAGATTTGAGCGTCACTACGCCAACTTCTGGCGCGTGTTGTGCTCCTTGCTGAGCTGGTTTGTCGTCACATCCTGTTAGCGCTAAGCTGCCTGAGAGCATCAGAACGACCGCCAGAGGCGTTAACCCTCTGTTTTTGTTCATATGTAAACCTCGAGTGTCCGATTTCAAATTGATCAATGGAGCAAACGTCCACAAACCCATTGTTGCGTTTGTATTATCGTCATACTATGGTACATACATTCATAAATGTATGTAAATCTAACCTCTGCAATTTCACCGACCTATGGCACGAAAAACCAAAGAACAAGCGCGAGAAACGCGTCAACATATCCTGGATGTTGCCCTACGGTTATTCTCACAGCAGGGGGTATCATCCACTTCACTGGCCGAGATTGCAAAAGCGGCCGGGGTGACGCGCGGTGCCATTTACTGGCACTTCAAGAATAAGTCGGATCTCTTTAACGAAATCTGGGCGTTATCAGAATCCAGCATCAGCGATCTTGAAATTGAGTATCGGGTAAAATTCCCGGACGATCCACTCTCAGTTTTAAGGGAAATCCTTGTTTACATCCTGGAAGCAACCGTGATTGAAGAACGCCGACGCTTGATGATGGAGATTATCTTTCACAAGTGTGAGTTTGTCGGTGAAATGGCGGTTGTGCAACAGGCACAGCTTAATTTATGCATAGAAAGTTACGATAGGATTGAACAAGCGTTAAATGACTGCGTGATAGCAAATGCCTTACCGGCTAATTTATTAAGTCGCCGGGCGGCTATTTTAACCCGCAGTTATATCTCCGGGCTGATGGAAAACTGGCTGTTTGCGCCGACCTCGTTTGATCTCAGGGCAGAGGCACGAGCCTATGTTGCTGTTCTGATAGAAATGTATCAGTTTTGCCCAACGCTGCGTGGGGAAATGGACGTTTAACTACGCGTTATTGACCCGGAAGAATCCTGGTGTTCCCGGCTATTCGCCCGTAATCTAAAGTGCTATTCTGCACAGGTATTTACCTCCGGCTTACTGCCGGCTTTAACCACTACTTGTGTTAACATTATGCTGCGTAACATCCGCCCACGGGCCACGATCTCTGCATTTTTCATTGTTGCTGTCTGCTTTTTCTTTTCTATTGCCGCGGTGCAAGCTCGCGCGCTAAACAATAATGATATTCCTGACCGCGCTGATGTTCAGGATCAGCTTAATACCCTTAATAATAAGAAAGACCTGACGCCTCAGGATAAGCTGGTGCTACAGGACCTGAGCGAAACGCTCCAGCTGCTGGATAAAATCGACCGCGTGAAGGATGAATCCACACAGCTGCAAAAGCAGGTGGATCAAGCACCAGCTAAGCTGCGTCAGGCGACCGAGAATCTGAATGCGCTGAGCGACGTCGATAATGACGACGAGACGCGCAAGACGCTGAGTACGCTGTCGCTTCGTCAACTTGAAGCGCGCGTGTCGCAGGCCGTTGACGACCTGCAAAATGCGCAAAACGATCTGGCCACCTACAACAGTCAACTGGTGTCGCTGCAAACGCAGCCGGAACGCGTGCAGAACGCCATGAATTCTGCGTCGCAACAGCTATTGCAGGTGCGTAATAGCCTGAACGGTACCACCGTCGGCGATACGCTGCGCCCAACTCAGCAGGCGATGATGCAGGTGCAAAAAACGCTGCTTGATGCTGAAATCGAGTTCCAGCGTAAAAGCCTTGCGGGCAACACGGTGCTTCAGGATACCCTGCAAAAGCAGCGTGATTACGTGACCGCCTACAGTACCCGCCTTGAACATCAACTCCAGCTGCTGCAAGAAGCGGTTAACAGCAAGCGTCTGCTGCTGTCGGAAAAAACCGCTGCGGAGACCGCTTCGCCTGAAGAAACCGCGCGTATTCAGGGGAACCCGCTGGTTAAACAGGAGCTGGAAATTAACCATCAGCTGAGCCAGAAGCTGATTACCGCCACCGAAAGCGGCAACCAACTGGTGCAGCAAAATATCCGGGTCAAAACCTGGCTTGATCGCGCGCTGCAATCGGAAAGCAACGTCAAAGAGCAAATCGCCGTACTCAAAGGCAGTCTGCTGCTTTCACGTATTCTCTACCAGCAGCAGCAGACGCTGCCGTCGGCGGACGAGCTGGAAGATATGACCACGCGCATTGCCGACCTGCGGCTTGAGCAATTTGAAATCAACCAGCAGCGTGATGCGCTGTTCCAGAGCGACGAGTTTGTCGCCAAGCTGGAAGAAGGTCACAGCAGCGAAGTGGATAGTGAAGTTCATGATGCGCTGCTGCAGATTGTGGATGCGCGCCGCGAAATGCTCGACCTTATCAACAAACAGCTCGGCAACCAGCTGATGATGGCTATCAACCTGCAAATCAATCAGCAGCAGTTGATGAGCGTGTCGAAAAGTTTGAAATCCATTCTGACTCAGCAAATCTTCTGGGTGAACAGCAACAGACCGATGGACTGGGATTGGATTAAATCCTTCCCTGGTGCGTTGAAAGACCAGTTTAAGGCAATGAAAATTACCGTGAACTGGGAGAAGGCGTGGCCAGCGGTATTTATTGCTTTCCTCGCCGGTCTACCGCTGCTGCTGATTGCCGGGCTGATTCGCTGGCGGCTGCAGTGGCTGCGTGATTATCAGAATAAGCTTGGCGATCAGGTTGGTAACCTGCGCAATGACAGTCAACTGCACACGCCAAAAGCGATTTTGATCGATCTCATCCGCGCCTTGCCGGTGGTACTGCTGATTCTGGCGGTAGGCCTGGTGCTGCTGACGATGCAGCTGAATATCAGCGTACTGCTGTGGGCATTTTGTAAAAAGCTGGCAATCTTCTGGCTGGTCTTTGGCCTGTGCTGGAAGGTACTGGAGAAAAATGGCGTGGCCGTGCGCCACTTCAATATGCCGGAACAGTTGACTAGCCATTGGAGACGTCAGATTGTCCGTATCAGCCTCGCGCTGCTGCCGCTGCACTTCTGGTCCGTGGTGTCTGAGCTTTCGCCGCTGAACCTGATGGATGACGTGCTGGGGCAGTTTGTTATTCTACTGAACCTGCTGGTTATCGCGATTCTGGCGTGGCCGATGTGTCGTGAAAGCTGGCGAGACAAAGAGTCGCACAGCCTGCGTCTGCTCACCGTCACGGTGCTGTCGCTGGTTCCGGTGGGGCTGATGGTGCTCACCGCCACCGGGTACTTCTATACCACGCTGCGTCTTTCTGGCCGCTGGATTGAAACCGTTTATCTGGTTATTTTCTGGAACCTGCTGTATCAGACCGTACTGCGTGGCCTGAGCGTGGCCGCGCGCCGCATCGCTTACCGCCGTGCGGTGGCCCGTCGTCAGAACATGGTGAAAGAGGGCGCCGAAGGGGCCGAACCGCAGGAAGAACCGACCATCGCTCTGGAACAAATCAACCAGCAGACGCTGCGTATCACCATGCTGGTGATGGTGGCGCTGTTTGGCGTGGTGTTCTGGGCGATTTGGTCTGATTTGATCACCGTGTTTAGCTATCTCGACAGCATTACGCTATGGCATTACAGCGGTACCGAGGCGGGCGCCAGCGTGGTGAAAAACGTCACCATGGGCAGCCTGCTGTTTGCGATTATCGCCTCGATGGTGGCCTGGGCGCTGATTCGCAACTTACCGGGGCTGCTGGAAGTGCTGGTGCTCTCGCGGCTGAACATGCGTCAGGGGGCCTCCTACGCGATTACGCAGATCCTTAACTACGTCATTCTGGCCGTCGGGGCCATGACCGTCTTTGGCTCGCTTGGCGTATCGTGGGATAAGCTGCAGTGGCTGGCCGCCGCGCTGTCCGTTGGTCTTGGTTTTGGTTTGCAGGAGATCTTCGGTAACTTCGTGTCCGGCCTGATTATTCTGTTTGAGCGTCCGGTGCGTATTGGCGATACCGTGACCATCGGCACCTTCTCGGGGACGGTCAGTAAGATCCGTATTCGTGCGACCACCATTACCGATTTTGACCGTAAAGAGGTCATTATCCCTAACAAGGCCTTCGTCACCGAACGCCTGATCAACTGGTCGCTCAGCGATACCATTACCCGCGTGGTTATCCGCCTCGGCGTGGCCTATGGTTCGGATTTGGATAAAGTGAAAGCGGTTCTGTTGCAAGCCGCAACCAGCCATCCAAAAGTGATGCACGATCCGGAGCCGTCGGTCTTCTTCACCACCTTCGGCGCCAGCACGCTGGATCATGAGCTGCGTCTTTACGTCCGCGAACTACGTGACCGCAGCTACACGGTCGATGAGCTGAACCGCACCATCGATCGCCTGTGCCGCGAAAACGATATCAACATTGCCTTTAACCAGCTGGAAGTGCATCTGCACAATGAAAAGGGCGATGAAGTGACGGAAGTGAAGCGGGACAATAAAAACGACGGCACTCCGCTCATTGCGGATTAACGGAAAAAGGGCGACATTATGTCGCCCTTTTTTACTCGGTCTGAATGGCGAGATCATCGGCGGTTAAGCCGGTCAACTGGGTTATCAGAGTGACTGAGAGCCCGGCGTTTAACATGTTACGCGCAATCTTAACGGCCTCTTCCCGACGACCAAGCGCTTCGCCTTTCTCCATTCCTTGTACTACACCCTGCTTTCGCCCTTTTTCGGCGAGCCATTCCGCAATGGTCATTAGCTGCTCCCTATGCTGTGGTGAATATTCCGCGAGTTTGGCGATGAGTTGTTCCGGCTGCTGCGTGCCGCCCGCCTGCAGCATATAGTGAATCAGCGCCGCTAACTGTGGAGCAGTTAACCAATTTTCTATCAGCAGCGCCCCCAGGCGGTCGAGTAACGTCGCGAGATCGCGCTGACGTATATGTTTAAACAACAGCTCTAGCATTGCCATCCGGCGGTGGGTCATGATCTGATCATCGGGAATCACGGTGATATCCACCAGCGGAAAATCGTGCGTATACAGTTGGGCTGCCAGCGCGGGATCGGCAAACAGCTCCGTCCAGTTCAGGCGATAGGGCCAGGGGCTGGCGCTACCGTGATAAAAAAGCATCGGGATCACCAGCGGCAATGTCTCGTGGCCTGCATCGAGATGGCGCTGCATCGCGGCGATGGCATAGCGCATCAGGCGAAAGGCCATCAATTTATCAGTGGAGCTTTGATGTTCAATTAATACGTAGATATAGCCTGGTCCATCGCGGGTTTGCAGCGCGTAGAGAATATCGGAGTAGCTGGCTCGTAGATCCTCTTCAACAAAACTGCCTGAAGTCAGTTGCAGCGTTTCCAGATCGCAAAGTGCCAGGAGGCCAGCGGGAAGGTGGGCTTCCAGAAAATCGCGGGCGATCGCCGTATGGTGTAAAAACTGCTTAAAAATGGCGTCGTGCGGGGTCGCCGAGAAAATTTTCATGATAATCCGTCATCGCCTTTTCCATACGGTGACGGAAAATTTGCCATAGACGATGACGGCGAGGTAGCTGGCAATTGCGTATTTTACGAGGCGTTTTCCGCATTTTTTAGCTTGTTAACATAATCTTGCCGTACGATTTCCAGCGCGCTTAGCACAATTTCCGGGGCGATATTATTGCTCTCCAGAAGCTCGATAATATCGACCGCCAGTTTGACGTCATCCGGGGCGTTTTCCAGCGACATAGCTTCTCCTTGTTAGCGCGTCATCCGCGCGAGCACTCGTTCAATTTCCTGTAGCGCCTGCTGGCAACGCGCAATACGGCCGTCAAAGGCGGTAATTTCGCGCGCCAGACGCTGCTGGTCGTCCAGGGTGGTGGCCTGGAGATACTGCTGCTGGCGTTGCTGCTTCATCTCCTGCAGGCGACGTTCAAAATCCTGCGTTTCCAGTCGTTTGCGCTGCCAACGGCGCAGCCCTGGGGAGGCGCTGTCCCATACCCGCAACGACCAGGCCTCACTTTCCCGGTTGATGGCTTCAATCTGCCCCGCCAGGTGCTCGGCAAGCCACGCGACCTGCGGCAGCTGCTGCTGTTCAACGGCATGTTTGAGCTCCTGAAAATTTGCCTGCGCTTCGTCAAGATAGGCCTGCATTTGCGTGCTGCGGGTGCGAAAAAGCTGACGATCGAAACGGGCGCTCAGCGTGGCATGCGTGGCCTGCGGCGCGATACGCGCTTGCAGACGGGCAAGCTGTTGTTCCAGCGTTTGTAAAAGCAGGGCCGTTTTCACCAGGTTCTCCGTTTTAATCATATCGGCTATGCTACATTAGCAGACTCATTTGATAACGATTCGCATTATGCAGCGTACTATTCTAATCATTATTGGCTGGCTGGCGGTAGCCCTTGGCACCCTTGGCGTCGTTTTGCCGCTGCTGCCGACGACACCGTTTATTCTGCTGGCGGCCTGGTGCTTTGCCCGTTCGTCACCGAAATTCCATGATTGGTTGCTCTATCGCTCATGGTTTGGCGGCTATCTGCGCCACTGGCAGCGCTATAAAGCGATGCCACCGGGGGCGAAACCACGGGCGATTGCGCTGATTTTGCTGACTTTTGGTCTCTCCCTGTGGTTGGTTAATATGTTCTGGGTTCGCCTACTTTTGCTGGTGATTCTCTGCGCGCTGCTAATTTTCATGTGGCGGATCCCGGTGGTTGATGCAGAACAACAAAAGTCGTGAACCGCATTAATGGTGTTGCAATTCTACGGGCTAGCCAGTAAATTCTGGCGTTTTCGGGCACAGGCGCGCCCGGTTAAAATTTAATCATTCGCAATTTTTAACCCGTTTTGCTCGCCTTGAGTAACACTGTTTTAATTAGGCACAAACCTATGACCGCTACTGCACAGCAGCTTGAATATCTGAAGAACAGCATCCAGAGCATCGAGGATTATCCGAAACCAGGCATTCTTTTCCGCGATGTCACCAGCTTACTGGAAGACCCGAAAGCCTACGCGCTCAGCATTGAATTGCTGGTTGAGAAGTACAAAGATGCCGGTATCACCAAAGTGGTGGGTACCGAAGCACGCGGCTTCTTGTTTGGTGCCCCGGTTGCACTGGCGATGGGCGTAGGCTTTGTCCCGGTACGTAAGCCGCGCAAACTGCCGCGTGAAACGATTGCCGAAAGCTACGAGCTGGAATACGGCACCGATCAGCTGGAAATCCACGTTGATGCAATTAAAGCCGGCGATAAAGTGCTGGTAGTTGACGATCTGCTGGCGACCGGTGGCACTATCGAAGCGACGGTGAAGCTGATTCGTCGTCTGGGTGGTGAAGTGCACGATGCGGCATTCATCATCAACCTGTTCGATCTCGGCGGCGAGCAGCGCCTCGAAAAACAGGGCATCACCAGCTATAGCCTGGTGAATTTCCCGGGTCACTAAGCATTTCCCGATACATAGCCTCGCCGATCTGGCGGGGCTGTGATAGCATTACCCCTTCCAGAATCCACCTTCCAGCGTTTCAGAGCCAGCCAATGAGTTATCAGGTCTTAGCCCGAAAATGGCGCCCACAAACCTTTGCTGACGTCGTCGGCCAGGAACATGTGCTGACCGCACTGGCGAATGGCTTATCGTTAGGGCGCATTCATCACGCATATCTCTTTTCCGGCACCCGTGGTGTGGGGAAAACGTCTATCGCCCGTTTACTGGCGAAAGGACTCAATTGCGAAACTGGCATCACCGCGACGCCGTGCGGCGTCTGCGATAATTGCCGGGAAATCGAACAGGGCCGCTTTGTCGATCTGATTGAGATCGATGCCGCCTCGCGAACCAAAGTCGAAGATACTCGCGACCTGCTGGATAACGTCCAGTATGCGCCCGCGCGCGGCCGTTTTAAGGTCTATCTGATCGATGAAGTGCACATGCTTTCCCGTCACAGCTTTAATGCTTTGCTGAAGACGCTGGAAGAGCCGCCTGCGCACGTCAAATTCCTGCTGGCAACCACCGATCCGCAAAAGCTGCCGGTGACGATTTTGTCACGCTGCCTGCAGTTCCACCTGAAGGCGCTGGACGTTGAACAGATTCGCCATCAGCTGGAGCACATCCTTGATGAAGAGCATATCAGCCACGAGCCTCGCGCCCTGCAACTGCTGGCCCGCGCGGCGGACGGCAGCCTGCGTGATGCGCTGAGTCTGACCGATCAGGCGATTGCCAGCGGTGAAGGCCAGCTCACCACAACATCAGTAAGCGAAATGCTCGGCACACTTGACGACGATCAGGCGCTGTCGCTGATTGAAGCGTTGGTCGCGGCTAACGGTGAGCGGGTCATGGAACTGGTCAACGATGCCGCGCTGCGCGGCGTTGACTGGGAAGCGCTATTGGTCGAAATGCAAAGCCTGCTGCACCGGATTGCGATGGTTCAGCTGTCGCCTGCGGCGCTGGGCAGCGACATGGCGGCGATTGAACAGCGCATGCGTAACCTGGCGCGGACGGTACCGCCGACCGACGTTCAGCTTTACTACCAGACGCTGCTGATTGGCCGTAAAGAATTGCCGTATGCTCCGGATCGCCGCATGGGCATTGAGATGACGCTGCTGCGCGCGCTGGCATTCCACCCGAATGCGCCGCTACCCGAGCCGCAAGCGCCGCCGCAGACCTTTGCGCCGGTCAGCGCCCCGGTAACGCAACAGCCGCCATCGATGCCAACTTCTGCTCCCGTGACGCCGCCACCGTCGGCTTCGCTGCCTGATGCGACCAATCAGGTGTTGGCCGCACGTCGCCAGCTACAGCAGGGCAGCCAGGGAGCAACCCAACCAAAAAAGAGTGAACCGGCAGCCGCTTCCCGCGCGCGGCCGGTGAATAACGCTGCGCTGGAAAGACTGGCATCGGTATCCGAGCGCGTTCAGGCGCGCCCGGCTTCATCGGCGCAAACTCAGCCTGCGGCGAAGAAAGAAGCCTATCGCTGGAAAGCGACGACGCCTGCCGCAGAGGTGAAAAAAGAGGAAGTCGCGACGCCGAAGGCGCTAAAGAAAGCGCTGGAGCACGAAAAGACGCCTGAACTGGCGCAGAAGCTGATGGCAGAGGCTATTGAGCGCGACGAATGGGCGGCGCAGGTCAGCCAGATGGCGCTGCCGAAGCTGGTTGAGCAGGTCGCGCTGAACGCGTGGAAAGAACAAGATGGTCAAACGGTGTGCCTGCATCTGCGTCCGACGCAGCGGCATCTGAATTCGCCCGGTGCGCTACAGAAGCTGGCCGAAGCGATGAGCACTTTATACGGTGCACCTGTTGAATTGACCATCGTGGAAGATGATAATCCGGCGGTGCGTACGCCGCTGGAGTGGCGACAGGCCATTTACGAAGAGAAGCTTGCGCAGGCGCGCGAGTCAATTATCGCGGATAATAACATTCAGACTCTGCGTCGATTCTTCGATGCGGATTTGGATGAAGAGAGTATTCGCCCCATTTGATTGTGAGCCTGGCTCACGATTGTCATCCTTTAACGTGACTTATTGAGAGAGAAGCCTATGTTTGGTGGTAAAGGCGGTCTGGGTAACCTGATGAAACAGGCCCAGCAGATGCAAGACAAAATGCAGAAAATGCAGGAAGAAATCGCTCAGCTGGAAGTGACCGGCGAGTCTGGCGCAGGTCTGGTTAAAGTGACCATCAACGGCGCGCATAACTGCCGTCGCGTTGAAATCGACCCAAGCCTGTTGGAAGACGACAAAGACATGCTGGAAGATCTGGTGGCTGCGGCCTTCAACGATGCAGCACGTCGTATCGACGAAACGCAGAAAGAGAAAATGGCTTCCGTTTCCTCCGGTATGCAGCTGCCGCCAGGCTTTAAGATGCCATTCTGATGCAAACCAGTCCGCTGTTAACTCAGCTGATGGAAGCACTGCGCTGTCTGCCGGGCGTTGGCCCGAAGTCAGCGCAGCGCATGGCGTTTACCCTGCTGCAGCGTGACCGCAGCGGCGGGATGCGTCTGGCGCAGGCATTAACGCGCGCGATGTCGGAAATCGGCCACTGCGCCGATTGCCGCACCTTCACCGAGCAGGAGGTGTGCAACATCTGCTCGAACCCGCGTCGCCAGGAGAATGGTCAGATTTGCGTGGTGGAGAGTCCTGCGGACATCTACGCCATTGAGCAAACCGGGCAATTCTCTGGCCGCTACTTCGTGCTGATGGGCCACCTCTCGCCGCTGGACGGCATCGGCCCGGACGATATCGGACTTGACCGACTTGAGCAGCGTCTGGAAACGGAGCAGCTCACCGAGGTTATCCTCGCCACCAACCCGACGGTGGAAGGGGAGGCAACCGCCAACTATATCGCCGAACTGTGCGCACAGGCAGGCGTTGAAGCCAGCCGTATCGCCCACGGCGTGCCGGTTGGCGGCGAGCTGGAGATGGTCGATGGCACCACGCTGTCGCACTCCCTGGCCGGGCGCCATAAGATTCGTTTTTAATCAATCGAGAGCAGGATTTTCTGCTCTCGCTTGAAATCTCTCTCCTCCATCCCCATTTTCCTCTCATCGCTTTTTTTTACCTTGTAATCAGCATTGAGGTATTTTGCAATGAAAGGACAAGAAACCCGTGGCTTTCAGTCAGAAGTAAAACAACTTCTGCATCTGATGATCCATTCTCTGTATTCCAATAAAGAAATCTTCCTGCGTGAGCTTATCTCTAACGCATCGGATGCGGCGGACAAACTGCGTTTTCGTGCGCTGTCGACGCCGGATCTGTATGAAGGTGACGGCGAACTGCGCGTCCGCGTCTCCTTCGATAAAGATAAGCGTACGTTGACCATTGCCGATAACGGCATTGGTATGAACCGCGACGAGGTTATCGATCACCTCGGGACTATCGCCAAGTCCGGCACCAAAGCGTTCCTCGAGTCCATGGGCTCCGATCAGGCTAAAGACAGCCAGCTTATCGGCCAGTTCGGCGTGGGCTTCTACTCGGCGTTTATCGTGGCGGATAAAGTCACCGTGCGTACTCGCGCGGCGGGCGACAAGCCGGAAAACGGCGTGTTCTGGGAATCCGAAGGTGAAGGCGAGTATACCGTTGCCGATATCACCAAAGCCGATCGCGGGACTGAAATTACCCTGCACCTGCGCGAAGGCGAGGACGATTTCCTCGACGACTGGCGCGTGCGTTCTGTTATCAGCAAATATTCCGACCATATTGCGCTGCCGGTAGAGATTGAAAAACAGGAAGAAAAAGACGGTGAAACCGTTGTCTCCTGGGAGAAAATCAACAAGGCGCAGGCGCTGTGGACGCGTAATAAAGCTGAGCTTAACGACGACGAATACAAAGAGTTCTACAAGCACATCGCCCATGACTTTACTGATCCGCTGACCTGGAGCCACAACCGTGTGGAAGGTAAGCAGGAATACACCAGCCTGCTGTACATTCCATCGCAGGCGCCATGGGACATGTGGAACCGCGATCACAAGCACGGCCTGAAGCTGTACGTGCAGCGCGTGTTCATCATGGACGATGCTGAGCAGTTCATGCCGAACTACCTGCGTTTCGTTCGTGGCCTGATAGATTCCAACGATCTGCCGCTGAACGTGTCGCGTGAAATTCTGCAGGACAGCACGGTTACTCGTAACCTGCGTAATGCGCTGACCAAGCGTGTACTGCAGATGCTGGATAAACTGGCCAAAGACGATGCAGAGAAATATCTGACCTTCTGGAAACAGTTCGGTCTGGTATTGAAAGAAGGCCCGGCAGAAGACAACGGCAACCAGGAAGCAATTGCTAAATTGCTGCGCTTCGCGTCGACTCATACCGACTCTTCTGAGCAGACCGTGTCGCTGGCCGACTACGTTTCGCGCATGAAAGAAGGGCAGGAGAAGATTTACTACATCACCGCCGACAGCTATGCCGCGGCGAAGAGCAGCCCGCATCTGGAGCTGCTGCGTAAGAAAGGCATCGAAGTGCTGCTGCTTTCTGACCGCATCGATGAGTGGATGATGAACTACCTGACCGAGTTCGACGGCAAGGTGTTCCAGTCCGTAGCCAAAGCCGATGAATCTATCGACAAGCTGGCGGACGACGTTGACGAAAGCGCGAAAGAAGCGGAAAAAGCGCTGACGCCGTTCGTTGAGCGCGTGAAAACGCTGCTGGGCGATCGCGTGAAAGAGGTACGTCTGACTCACCGTCTGACCGATACCCCGGCTATCGTGACCACCGATGCGGACGACATGAGCACCCAGATGGCAAAACTGTTTGCCGCTGCGGGCCAGGCCGCGCCGGAAGTGAAGTACATCTTTGAACTGAACCCGGATCACGTGCTGGTGAAACGCACCGCCGATACTCAGGACGAAGGGCAGTTTAAAGAGTGGGTTGAGCTGCTGCTCGATCAGGCACTGTTCGCTGAGCGCGGTACGCTGGAAGATCCTAACCAGTTTATTCGCCGCATGAACCAGCTGCTGGTGTCCTGATAAGACAGGCCCTTACCCTAACCCTCTCCCATCGGGAGAGGGGACCGATTGTGCAAATGGTCATAATGGGTACCAGCCCTCTCCCACCGGGGGAGGGCACCAAACCGCACGTTGGGTAAAATATCGTACCATTAACCGTTTCAGCCAACCCTCCTTCCTTGAGCCATCGCCGTTCTGATGGTATCTTTTAGCGCTTTTTAAAAATATTGATAACCTTTGAGGGGATTTTCGCAATGCGTATCATTCTGCTTGGCGCTCCGGGCGCGGGGAAAGGAACTCAGGCACAGTTCATCATGGAGAAATATGGCATTCCGCAAATTTCCACCGGTGACATGCTGCGTGCCGCGGTGAAATCTGGCAGCGAGCTGGGCAAACAAGCTAAAGACATCATGGACGCGGGCAAACTGGTTACTGATGAACTGGTTATCGCGCTGGTGAAAGAGCGTATCTCCCAGGAAGACTGCCGTAACGGTTTCCTGCTGGACGGCTTCCCGCGTACTATTCCGCAAGCTGACGCTATGAAAGAAGCGGGTATCAACGTTGACTACGTTCTGGAATTCGACGTTCCTGATGAACTGATCGTTGACCGTATCATTGGTCGTCGCGTTCACGCGGCATCTGGCCGTGTTTACCACATCAAATTCAACCCGCCTAAGGTTGAAGGCAAAGATGATGTGACCGGCGAAGAGCTGAGCACCCGTAAAGACGATCAGGAAGAAACCGTGCGTAAACGTCTGGTTGAATACCATCAGATGACTGCTCCGCTTATCGGTTACTACTCCAAAGAAGCGCAGGCGGGTAACACCAAGTACGCGAAAGTTGACGGCACCAAAGCCGTAGCCGACGTACGCGCTGAACTGGCGAAAATCCTCGGTTAATGTTTCACGCCATCTCGCACGTTGCGTGCTGGATGGCGGCGTAAACGTCTTATCAGGCCTATTGATTATCCTGTAGGTCTGATAAGTGCAGTGCCATCCGGCAAATTCTCACACCACCTCTTACAGCAATTAGTTTTTCTTCCCCCTTTTCCGCTACAATTATCAACAATTTGAATCGATAAGAGGCGGTAATGCATCATAAGAAACCCGGTATTCTGCTGGTTAACCTCGGCACCCCTGACGCGCCGACGCCGGGCGCAATTAAACGTTACCTGCTGCAATTTCTTAGCGACCGACGCGTTGTCGATACCCCGCGACTGCTCTGGTGGCCGTTACTGCGCGGCGTGATCCTGCCCATTCGCGCCCCGCGCGTGGCGAAACTGTATCAATCCGTATGGATGGAAGAGGGTTCGCCGCTGATGGTTTACAGCCGCCGACAGCAACGTGCATTGGCCGCGCGTTTGCCGGAAGTCCCGGTGGTATTAGGGATGAGCTATGGCACGCCGTCGCTGCAAAGCGCGGTAGATGAGCTGCTAGCGCAGGGCGTTGACCAACTGATCGTTCTGCCGCTCTATCCTCAGTACTCTTGCTCTACCGTTGCGGCGGTGTGGGACGAACTGGCACGCATTCTGGCGACCAAGCGCGCGATCCCCAGCGTGTCGTTTATTCGTGACTATGCGACCAACCACGACTACATTCAGGCGCTGGCCGCCAGCGCGCGCGCCTCGTTTGAACGCCACGGCGAACCGGAAGTGCTGCTGCTTTCCTACCACGGCATTCCCCAGCGTTACGCCAATGAAGGGGATGACTACCCGCAGCGTTGCCGCGACACCACCCGCGAGTTAGTTTCTGCGTTAGGCATCTCGCCCGATAGAGTGATGATGACCTATCAATCGCGCTTTGGTCGCGAGCCGTGGCTGACACCGTACACCGACGAGACGCTGAAAATGCTCGGTGAAAAAGGGGTGAAGCACATTCAGGTGATGTGCCCTGGCTTCTCCGCGGATTGTCTGGAAACGCTCGAAGAGATTGCGGTACAAAACCGCGAAGTATTCCTCGAGGCGGGCGGGCAGAAATATGAATACATTCCGGCGCTGAACGACGATGACGCGCACATTACGATGATGGCCAACCTGACCGCATCGTATCGCTAATCGCAAGCAGGCGGGGGAGTGTGCTACTATTCTCCGCCTGTTAACGGCCACACAAAAATCACCATGAAATTTCCCGGTAAGCGCAAATCTAAACACTATTTCCCGGTGGACGCTCGCGATCCGCTGTTAAAACAGATCCAGCCTGAGAGCGAAAACAGCGTCTCGTGGGTGGTCGGCATAGACCAGACGTTGGTGGATATCGAAGCCAAAGTCGACGATGCGTTTACCGCACGCTATGGCCTGAGCGCCGGGCACTCGCTGGTGATTGAAGATGATGTGGCGGAAGCGCTGTACCAGGAGCTGGTGCGCGAAAATCTGATTACCCACCAGTTTGCTGGCGGGACCATTGGCAATACGATGCACAACTATTCGGTGCTGGCTGACGACCGCTCGGTCCTGCTTGGCGTAATGTGCAGCAATATTGAAATTGGTGGCTATGCCTATCGTTACCTGTGTAATACCTCCAGCCGTACTGACCTTAACTATCTGCAGGGCGTGGACGGGCCAATTGGCCGCTGCTTCACGCTGATCGGCGATGCGGGTGAGCGCACCTTTGCCATCAGCCCTGGGCATATGAATAAGCTGCGTCCGGAGAGTATCCCTGAGTCGGTTATTGCCGGGGCATCTGCGCTGGTGCTGACGTCTTATCTGGTGCGCTGCAAACCGGGCGAACCGATGCCGGATGCGACCATGCAGGCGATTGCCTACGCCAAAAAATACGACGTGCCGGTGGTACTGACGCTGGGGACTAAATTCGTTATCGCCGACAGCCCGGAGTGGTGGCAGAGCTTTATCAAAGAGCACGTGTCGATTCTGGCGATGAATGAAGAAGAGGCTGAAGCGCTGACCGGATTGAGCGATCCGCTGCAGGCTGCAGATAAAGCGCTGGATTGGGTCGATCTGGTGCTGTGCACCGCCGGGCCAACCGGGCTGTATATGGCGGGCTTCACCGAAAATGATGCCAAACGGAAAACGCAGCATCCGCTGCTGCCGGGCGCCATTGCCGAATTTAACCAGTACGAATTCAGCCGCGCGGTACGGTATAAAGATTGCCATGATCCGCTGCGTATCTATTCTCATATTGCGCCGTTTATGGGCGGGCCTGAGAAAATTATGAATACCAACGGCGCCGGTGACGGCGCGCTGGCGGCGCTGCTGCACGATATTACCGCCAACGCTTATCACCGCTCGAACGTGCCAAACTCCAGTAAACATCAGCACTGCTGGTTGACCTATTCGTCGCTGGCGCAGGTGTGTAAGTATGCGAACAGGGTGAGCTATCAGGTATTGAACCAGCATTCACCGCGCCTGACGCGTGGTCTGCCGGAGAAAGAAGATAGCCTCGAAGAGGCGTACTGGGAACGTTAATTGAGATATGACCGCGGGGGCCAATGGCCCCCGCTTTTTTTAACTACCCGCTAACCGCCTCTTTTAGCGGCGGCTCACTCAGCAGTCCCAGCATGGTTTTGGCAATCTCACGCTCACCCATTACCACTTCATTCGCACCACGTTCGCTGATATAGGCGACTTCATCGTCGTAATGAGCACGGGCGATAATCTCGAGGTGCGGACACTTCTCGCGGGCGCTGGCCACAATTTCCCCGGCCTCGTAGCCGTTTGGAATGGTCAGCAGCAGCCAGCGGGCGCAGTCGAGGTGCGCGAGATTCATAATCTCTTCATTGGCGGCATTGCCCAGCACCGCACGGATACCGCGCTCACGCAGCTCGTCCACGCGGGTACGCGAGGTTTCAATCACCACCAATGGAATGCCCTGAGCCATTAACTTCTCACCCAGCAGGCTCCCTACGCGGCCATAACCGACCAGCAGCGCATGGTTGCAGATATCCACCGGGATCTGTTTTTCGTCTTCCATCGCCTCTTCAAGCGTTTGCTCTTCCAGCGTTTCCGTCTTCTCGAGATATTTCTCAAGCACTGTGAACAGCACCGGATTCAGCATAATGGAGAGGATTGCACCCGCCAGCACCAGGTTTTGCCCGGCCTGTGGGAGCAAATCCAGCGCCATACCCAGACCGGCGAGAATAAAGGCGAATTCACCAATCTGCGCGAGGCTGGTGGCGATGGTCAACGCGGTGCGCTGCGAGTGGCCAAACAGACGCACCAGCCCGAATGCCGCCAAAGACTTACCGAAGATAATGATGGCCAGCGTCGCCAGTACTGCCAGCGGCTGTTCAATCAGGACCAGCGGGTCAAACAGCATGCCGACGGAGACAAAGAACAGCACCGCAAAAGCATCACGCAGCGGCAGCGTGTCGTGAGCGGCGCGATGGCTTAGTTCGGACTCGTTTAGCACCATCCCGGCGAAGAAGGCACCTAGCGCGAAGGAGACGTCGAAAAGCTCAACGGCACCAAAGGCGATGCCCAGCGCCAACGCCAGCACCGATAAGGTAAACAGTTCGCGAGAGCCAGTCGCGGCGCTGCGTGAGAGGATCCACGGCACCAGTCGACGGCCGACCAGCATCATGATGGCGATAAACGCCACAACTTTACCAATCGTAATGGCCATATCCATTGCCAGCGAGGCAAGGCCAACATTCTCTTTTTCCATCATTCCGGCAACGGCTGGCAGCAGAACCAGCGTCAGCACCATCACCAGATCTTCGACAATAAGCCAGCCAATGGCGATTTGCCCCCGCTGGCTATCAATAAGCTGACGTTCTTCCAGGGCACGCAGCAACACCACGGTACTGGCGGTAGAAAGACATAAACCAAAGACGATACCGGTCATTATTGACCAGCCTAAGAAGGTGGAGAGCAGCATCCCGAGAAGGGTGGCGACGGCGATTTGGGCTATCGCTCCGGGGATGGCTATCGACTTTACCGCCATCAGATCCTTGAGCGAGAAATGGAGACCCACGCCAAACATCAGCAGAATAACGCCCAGTTCTGCCAGTTCCGGCGCAAGCTTAGTGTCAGCGACAAATCCTGGAGTGAATGGTCCGGCCAGCACGCCCGCTAATAAATAACCCACCAGTGGTGAAATTCTTAACTTATTGGCAATCATGCCAAGGAAAAAAGCGAGCACAAGGCCACCAACAATGGTGGTGATAAGCGGTGTGGCGTGATGCATTCCGTCTCCTTTCGTCGTGATGCGTGGTTCCATTTTTGGTGCAGAGTGTCAAAACAACCTGAAAACCAAAAAGCCTGGTAATAGTTTATGACAATTTCCATCATTATGTTTGTGAATAATTCTTGAATTTAGCTAAAAAATTGAATTTTTAGAGGTAAATGGCACAAAAGTGAAAAATAGATAAGGGAGGCTAGGTAGGGGGCGAGATTACAGGGAGATGGCGGCAGCCAAAATGATACTTTGGCTGCCTATAACTTAGTGTTTCTGGCGGTTATCAGGTAGGAATATGGTCAACATCCCAATAAGTGGTAGGAAAGCACATATTTTATAAACCAATTCAATACTGGTGTGGTCGGCAATCAGCCCCAACACCGCAGCACCTAAGCCACCCATGCCAAAGGCGAAACCGAAGAATAGTCCGGAAACCATGCCGATACGGCCGGGTAACAGCTCCTGCGCGTACACCAGGATGGCCGAAAACGCTGAAGCGAGAATAAATCCAATGATCACCGTTAAAATACCGGTCCACCACAGGGTTGCATAAGGTAAAAGGAGGGTAAACGGTGCAACGCCGAGGATAGAGCCCCAAATTACATATTTACGACCAATTTTATCCCCGACAGGGCCACCAATCACCGTGCCTGCGGCCACCGCGAACAGGAAGGCAAATAAATGAATCTGCGCATTCTGTACGGATAATCCGAATTTTTGCATCAGATAAAAGGTGTAATAGCTGCTAATGCTCGCCATATAGAAGTATTTCGAGAAAATCAGCATTAACAGGATGGAAACGGCGAGAATCACTTTATTTTTTGGCAGCGGATTAATAATCGGCGCTTTCGGTTTCCCTTTGTTCATACGATGCTGTGCGGCGTACCAGCGGCTCACCTGCGCCAGCACCACAATCGCCAGCAGTGCGGCCAGCACAAACCAGGCGACGTTGCCTTTGCCGTACGGCGCAATGATGACCGCCGCCAGCAATGGCCCGAGCGAGCTGCCAAAGTTACCGCCCACCTGGAAGATAGATTGCGCCAGCCCGTGACGGCCACCGGAGGCCATGCGCGCCACGCGGGAGGATTCCGGGTGGAAAACCGAAGAACCGGTCCCGACCAGGGCTGCAGCCAGCAAAACCATAGCGAAACTTCCGGCCAGCGCCAGTAGCACCAGGCCCGTCAGGGTAAAGCACATGCCCACCGGCAGCGACCACGGCATCGAGCGCTTATCGGTGATGTAACCGATAACCGGCTGGAATAGCGACGAGGTAAGCTGGAAGGTCAGGGTGATCATCCCGATCTGCACAAACGTCAGCGAAAACTCCGACTGGAGCAGCGGGTAAATCGCGAGGATCAGCGATTGAATCATATCGTTTAGCAGATGGGAGAGGCTGATTGCTCCCAGGATACCAAATGAGGTGCGGCCCTTTTGCGACGACGTCGAAGGGCCTGGCCGGGTAGGGCTAGTTTCAGAGATTGCCATAGATTCCACTTGTATTGTATCGAGCGATGTTGGGGATAAACGCTTTAATAATAATTATCAGACTAAGATACCTGCCTAAGACGTTTGAAGGAAGTCTCATTTCTGAAAACAAATTAGACTAATATTTCATAGCGTTGTAATTTCTGCGGTTGTTATTCACTCAGGGAGAGAATTATGCGATTCGTCAAACGGGGCGTGGCGTTGGCGATGCTGGCGGCTTTATCGTTAACCAGCATTTCTGCACAGGCTTACCAGCAAGATAAAACTTACAAAATAACTATTCTTCATACCAACGATCATCACGGGCACTTCTGGCGTAGCGAATACGGTGAATACGGCCTGGCAGCGCAAAAAACGCTGGTGGATGGCATTCGCAAAGAAGTGGCGGCAGAGGGCGGGAGCGTGCTGCTGCTGTCCGGCGGCGATATCAACACCGGGGTGCCAGAGTCTGACCTCCAGGACGCCGAGCCTGATTTTCGTGGAATGAACCTGGTGGGCTACGATGCAATGGCCGTTGGTAACCACGAATTCGATAATCCGATGAGCGTGCTGCGCCAGCAAGAAAAGTGGGCCAAATTCCCGTTCCTCTCTGCCAATATTTATCAAAAAAGTACCGGTGAACGCCTGTTTAAGCCTTGGGCGCTGTTCAAACGCCAGGATCTGAAAATTGCCGTGATTGGTTTAACCACCGACGACACGGCGAAAATCGGTAACCCGGAATACTTCACCGACATCGAATTCCGCAAGCCGGCGGAAGAGGCGAAGCTGGTTATCCAGGAGCTGCAACAAAATGAGAAGCCGGATCTGATTCTGGCGACCACCCATATGGGGCACTACGACAACGGCGAGCACGGTTCCAACGCGCCGGGCGACGTCGAGATGGCACGTAGCCTGCCTGCCGGCTCGCTGGCGATGATTGTGGGTGGCCACTCACAAGATCCGGTGTGCATGGCCTCAGAGAATAAAAAGCAGGTCGATTATGTGCCTGGCACCCCGTGTGCTCCGGACAAACAGAATGGTATCTGGATTGTTCAGGCCCACGAGTGGGGCAAATACGTCGGCCGCGCTGACTTTGAGTTCCGCAACGGCGAGCTGAAGCTGGTGCACTATCAGCTGATCCCGGTCAACCTGAAGAAGAAAGTCACCTATGACAACGGGCAGAGTGAGCGCGTACTTTACACGCCACAAATCCCTGAAAACCCACAAATGCTGTCGTTACTGACGCCGTTCCAGAGTAAAGGTAAGGCGCAGCTGGATGTCAAAGTGGGCAGCGTCAACGGGCATCTGGAAGGCGATCGCAGCAAGGTACGCTTTGTACAGACCAATATGGGGCATCTGATTCTGGCGGCACAAATGGCGCGTACTAGCGCTGATTTTGGCGTGATGAGCGGCGGCGGTATTCGTGATTCCATTGAGGGCGGGAATATCACCTACAAGAGCGTGCTGAAGGTGCAGCCATTTGGCAACGTAGTGGTCTACGCCGATATGAGCGGCAAAGAAGTGGTTGAATATCTGACCGCCGTGGCGCAGATGAAGCCGGACTCCGGTGCCTATCCGCAGTTCGCCAACGTCAGCTTTGTGGCGAAAGGTGGGCAGCTACAGGATCTGAAAATCAAAGGCGAGGCGATTGACCCGGCGAAAACCTACCGTTTAGCCACCCTGAGCTTTAACGCCACCGGCGGCGACGGCTATCCGAAGATTGATAGCAAACCGGGATATGTGAATACCGGCTTTATCGATGCTGAAGTATTGAAGCAGTACATCGAACAGAATTCACCGCTAGATGTAAATGCTTACGAACCGAAAGGGGAAGTGAGCTGGCAGTAAGGTTTTGAGTCGTTCCCGGCGGCGCTGCGCTTGGCCGGGCTACGTTCTATTCCCTCTCCCCTTGGGGAGAGGGTGAGGGGACAACCCGCACCGATCAATCCCGGCGCGCGATATCCGCAAAGATCGCGCCGAGGATTTTCGCTAAATCAGCCGCCGCCAGTTCAATATCTAATCCGCGTTTACCGCCGGAGACAAAAATAGAGGCAAATTCCTGAGACGGGGCGTCGATAACCGTCGGCAGACGTTTTTTCTGCCCTAACGGGCTGATGCCGCCCACCAGATACCCGGTGACGCGCTGCGCCACCATCGGGTCGGCCATATCGACCTTTTTCGCGCCAAGCGCTTTGGCCACTTTTTTGAGATCCAACTGCCCGGCAACCGGCGTCACTGCGACGGCGAGCTGTTTCATATCACCATTCATCGCAACCAGCAGCGTTTTATACACCTGGTCGGCATTGAGACCTAATTTACGCACTACTTCGTCCCCGAAGTTAGTTTCGTTCGGATCGTGATCGTAGGTGTGGATGCTAAATGGGATTTTGTTCTTTTCAAGTAACTTAACGGCGGGAGTCATAACGTTCCTTCTTACCACAAACGGGATATGCACTCAGCATACGCCCGGAAACAGACTAAAAAATAGTATAATCTTGCGCATTAGGTCTTGGCAGTTGCGGCAACTTTGAGCGACAATCGAAGGATCCGGAGTGAAAACTTCGGGATAATAATAATGATGAAATTCCTCTTTGACGGGCCAATAGAAATATTGGCCATTTTTTTATTTCAACATCTGCGGCAGATTGCCTTCCCCGTATAAATGCAGCGCCCCCACGGCAACAACGTAGCGTCCCGGCGGAAGCGCCAGCAGCGTATCGCGCCAGGCCTCATTGCGTTTCACCATCAACACATCATACAGCGATTGGCTGAAGGTATTCGGCAGCGGTCCCGGCCCGTTTGACGGCGGCTGCTGTAACCACCAGCCGATCATCACCTGTAGCAATCGGGCGTTGGTATGCCAGTGGGTCAAGGTATCATCCAGCAGCGCCATCCCACCGTCGGGCAACTGACACAGTAGATCAACCTGGCTATCAGCGCCTTCCAGCTCCTGCACCGGCAGTTCGACGGCCCGCGCGGCGGTCAGCAGCTGGTAGTCAATGCCATAGTCGGGGCGTAGCCCCAGTCGTTGTGCTTGGGTCGCTTGCAACACCATGGCAATCTGCCACAGCGGCTGGCTATCAAAGCGAAACAGCGATAGCCCCTGTTCGTTGACCCGACTCTCCAGTTCGCTCAACTGCTTTTCGCTCAGCCGTTCGGCCAGCGGCGGGCAGACGGGAAGATGAGAGAATGGGGTCTCGCTGCCGGAAATATCGGCCTCAACGATCAGCGCATCGGCCTGGCGCAGCTTTTTAATCAGCCTGGCGGGAAGAGGGGCCATATCGCGAGTGCCCATATGAATACTGCCGACCAGATGTAAATGGCGACCGCCGGGTAGCGAAACGTCCAGCGCAGGCCAGCTATAAGGTGAACCGCGCAGGGCGTGCCACAGGCGTTGTAGTTGATTTAACAGGCTCATCCGCGCTCCCTGGAAGGAAAATCTCATGCTAGCGCGATGGGGGAAAAGGTGCAAACGCGTCCCTCCCGAAGGCGGGAGGGACGGCGGGGTTACTGTTTTGGTTTAAAGCGCAGCAGGCGGTTGGCGTTGCTGACCACGGTAATAGAGGAGAGCGCCATCGCGGCTCCGGCAACCACCGGATTGAGCAATGTGCCGGTCAGCGGCCACAGGATCCCAGCGGCAATCGGAATGCCCAGCGAGTTGTACACAAAGGCACCCAGCAGGTTTTGCTTCATGTTGCGCAGCGTGGCGCGGGAGATAGCCAGCGCATCGGCAACACCCACCAGGCTATGACGCATCAAGGTAATCGCCGCGGTTTCAATCGCCACATCGCTGCCGCCGCCCATGGCGATACCCACTTCAGCCTGTGCCAGAGCAGGAGCATCGTTGATGCCATCGCCGATCATCGCCACTTTCTGGCCCTGCGCCTGCAGATCTTTAATCGCCTGCGCTTTGCCGTCCGGTAAGACGCCAGCAATTACTTCATCAATTCCGGCCTCTTTGGCAATGGCGTTGGCGGTGATAGGGTTATCGCCGGTCAGCATCACCAGGCGATAACCTTCCCGGTGCAAACGTTGCAGTGCGGTAACGCTGTCGCTGCGCAGCGGGTCGCGAATGGCGAACAGCGCGGCGGCATAGCCGTCAACGGCTAACAGCACCGGGGTAGCGCCTTGAGCTGCCTGTTGCGTCATCTCATCGTCGAGTTCATGGGTGACGACCTGCTGTTCATGCATTAATGCCTGATTACCCAGCAGCAGCTGGTGTCCGTCGACTTCACCGCTCACCCCCAGACCACGCAGGGTACGGAAGGCATTGACCTGCGGTAACGACTTCTCGGCGGCTTTTTCTAAAATAGCGCGTGCCAGCGGATGGTTTGAACCCTGCTCCAGCGCAGCGGCCAGACGTAGCGCGGTGGCTTCGCTAATGGTACCCAGCGTTTTCACCGCCACCACCTGCGGCTTGCCTTCGGTCAGGGTGCCGGTTTTATCAAATACCAGCGTGGTCAGCTCGCTGGCACGCTGTAATGCATCGGCATCTCGTACCAGTACGCCATATTCAGCGGCGCGGCCAACGCCGGAGATTATCGACATCGGTGTTGCCAAACCGAGCGCACAAGGACAGGCGATAATCAGCACCGTGGTGGCAATTACCAGGGTGTAAACAATCTGCGGTGCAGGGCCGAAGAAATACCAGATAGCGGCGCTGAAAATGGCGATCGCGACCACCACCGGCACGAACACCGCCGAGATTTTGTCGGCCAGTTGACCGATTTCCGGCTTGCTGCTCTGCGCCTGACGCACCATCTTAATGATGCGTGATAAGGTGGTGTGGCTGCCGACCGCGCTGGCGCGGAACAGCACGGAGCCGTCCTGCACCACGGTACCGGCATGAATGCTATCGCCGTCGCCTTTTTGCTGCGGAATAGGCTCGCCGGTCAGCATCGCTTCATCAAACCAGGCTTCACCCTGGCTAATTTCGCCGTCCACTGGCACGCGATCGCCGGTGGCGAGACGCAGGGTCATACCCGGCTGCACGTCGGCCAGCGGCACGGTTTTTTCGCCGTCATCGGTGACCACGCGCGCGGTCGGCGGCGTGAGGTCGAGTAATTTTTCCAGCGCCCGGGACGAACGCTGACGCGCCCGCGCTTCCAGCATATGGCCGAGGTTTATCAGGCCGATAATCATGGCGCTGGCTTCGTAATAGAGGTGGCGGGCTTCCATCGGGAACCACTGCGGCCACAGGTTAACGCTCATCGAATAGAGCCATGCCACGCCGGTACCGAGGGCGACCAGCGTGTCCATGGTGGCGGTACGGTTCTTCAGGCTTTTCCAGGCGCTACTGTAGAAGTGCCCACCGGCAAAGACCATCACCGCGAGGGTGGCAAGGCCAATCACCAGCCACAGGGAACGGTTATCATCGGAGACCATCATGTTGTCGCCGATCATCCCCCAGACCATCACCGGAATACCGACCAGCAGGGCGACTATCGCCTGCCAGCGAAAACGTTTCATGGTAGCCAGCGCGGTTTCCTGCTGGCGTTCGCGGCGCTTGAGATCGTCCTCAATCGCTTCTGCGCCGTAGCCTGCTTTCTCTACGGCCTGCACTAAATCACCGGCGGAAGCGTTGCCCATCACTAAGGCTGTGCGCTCCGCCAGGTTTACCCGTGCCTGTACGACGCCTGGGACAGCCTGCAAAGCCTTCTGTACCCGGGAAACGCAGCTGGCGCAGCTCATACCGTTGATCAGCAATTGTTGGCTGTCATCCAGATCCTGTGCTGCCGGAAGCTCAGGGGTGGCCGCTGTCAGTGCTTCCGACGGGGATGATGACTCTGCCAGCGGTTTAGCCTTTGGGTGGCTTAACTCCGCACCGTACCCAGCTTGTTTAATGGTGTCGATAAGCGCCTCGGCGCTGGCGCTGCCGGTGATGTGTGCAGCTTCGATAGTGACGTCTGCCTGCTCAACGTCGGGACGTTGCTCCAGACTCTCTTTAACGCGTTTTACGCAGTGACCGCAGGACAGGCCGTCCAGAGTCAGGTCGATGGTATGAGACATGATGCTCTCCTTAATTGCAGGGTGACCAAATTCACCTTTTCGTCTACAGTTATGAAGGTTAAACCTTCCAGCAAGGGGAAGGTCAAGGGGGAAAAGTGAATATCAGTGATGTTGCCAAAAAAACCGGGTTAACCAGCAAAGCCATTCGCTTTTATGAAGAGAAAGGGCTGGTGACGCCGCCGCTGCGCAGCGAGAATGGCTACCGTAGCTATACGCAAAAGCACCTGGATGAATTTACGCTGCTGCGCCAGGCGCGACAGGTGGGGTTTAATCTGGAAGAGTGCGGCGAGCTGGTGAATCTGTTCAACGATCCCCAGCGCCACAGCGCAGATGTGAAGGCATATACGCTGCAAAAAGTGGCGGATATTGAACGTCATATCAGTGATTTGCAGGCGATGCGCGACCAGCTAATGTCGCTGGCCGCTTCCTGCCCGGGCGATGACAGCGCCGACTGTCCGATTATTGATAATCTGTCCGGCTGCTGCCATCGTAAAGCCCAGGCGTGATGCTTAGCGAGGAGGGGAGAGCCTGATGCGCAGGACGATCCCTTCCACCGCAACCACTTCCACTTTACTGCCCGCGGGCAGATCGTCATCGGCGATAACCGGCCACGAACTGTCGCCGACGCGCATATGGCCGCGGCCGTTAATCAGCGTACTGTCGAGCGTAAAACGCTGCCCTAGCAGCTGTTGATCGCGCTGGTTAAGCTGGCTTTCCGCCGGGCGCTGACCGCTAGCCCGCCGGTTTAGCCACTTCCACCACAGCCAGGCTGCCAGCAGCGTAAGTACCGCAAACAGCGTACCCTGCCATTCCCAGCCAAGCGGCAGGATCCACGTCAGTAGCCCGGTAACGGCTGCGGCAACGCCGCTCCACAGCAGGTAGCCGCTACCGCCGAGCATTTCTGCTGCCAGCAGCAGCCCGCCGAGACTCAGCCAAAAGATATGCGGGTGCGCGAGCACCAGGGCAATCATGATGATTTCCGTTCGCTGGCGCTGTCTTTAATCAGCTCGGCGATCCCGGCGATTGAGCCCATCAGGCTGCTGGCATCCAGCGGCATCATCACCACTTTACTGTTGCTGGATGAACCAATTTGCTGCAGCGCGTCGGTATATTTCTGCGCCACGAAGTAGTTCACCGCCTGGATATCCCCGGCTGCAATTGCCTCAGAGACCATTTTGGTCGCTCGGGCTTCAGCTTCTGCGGAACGTTCGCGCGCTTCTGCCTGCAGGAACGCCGACTGACGCTCACCTTCTGCGGTGAGGATCTGCGCCTGTTTTTCACCTTCAGCTTTGACTATCTGCGCCTGGCGGATACCTTCGGCCTCCAGAATGTAGGCTCGTTTGGTTCGTTCGGCCTTCATCTGCGCGTTCATCGCATCAATCAGCTCCGCCGGTGGGCGCACGTCGCGAATTTCAATACGGGTAATTTTGATGCCCCACGGATTGGTGGCTTCATCGACGATATGTAGCAGGCGAGTGTTGATGTTGTCGCGCTGGGAGAGCATTTCATCGAGCTCCATCGAGCCGAGCACGGTACGGATGTTGGTCATCGTCAGGTTGATAATCGCCAGCTCAAGGTTGCTGACTTCATACGCCGCTTTTGGCGCATCAATCACCTGGATAAAGCAGACGGCATCAATAGAGACGTTGGCGTTGTCTTTCGAGATAACTTCCTGAGAAGGGATGTCGAGGACCTGTTCCATCATGTTGATCTTACGGCCAATACGGTCCATAAACGGCACTACCAGGCTTAAGCCGGGATGCAGCGTTTTGGTATAGCGGCCAAAGCGCTCAACCGTCCATTGATAGCCTTGCGGTACAACTTTGACGCCTGCGGCAACAATCACCAGCGCGACGAAGATAAGAATAGGGATAAATACCAGCATAAAACCTCCTGTTTAACTGTCCGTAACCTCATTAAGTATATCGGCTATGACGCTGAAATTCGCCCCCTGAAATTAATTGGCGTTACACTGTAGGGACAAAAGAAAAAATCAGGATATGGAATGGCAACAATGGAAAATAGCGCTATTTTACAGCTGCAAAATGTGGGCTTTGATATTGGTGGGCAGACGATTCTTAACGCGGTTAATCTCGGCATTGCCCGCGGAGAATTTAAACTCATTACCGGACCTTCAGGATGTGGGAAAAGCACCTTATTAAAAATAATCGCTTCGCTGCTTTCACCGAGCCGCGGTGAGATTCTCTTTGAAGGTAAAGAGATAACCGCGCTTTCACCCGAGGCCTATCGTCAGCAGGTCTCATACTGCGCGCAAACCCCAGCGCTGTTTGGCGATACGGTATATGACAACCTGATATTTCCCTGGCAAATTCGCGGTAAGCAGCCGGAGCCGGATCGTTTTCTGTCGCAGTTGGTTCAATTCGGTTTGCCGGAAGAGACGCTGTCAAAATCGATAAACGAACTCTCGGGTGGGGAAAAGCAGCGGGTGTCATTAATTCGCAATCTGCAATTTCTGCCTAAAGTGCTGCTGCTGGATGAAATTACCAGCGCGCTGGACGAGAGCAATAAAAAGAACGTTAACGACATCATTCACCAGTACGTTCGCGATAAACAGGTGGCGGTACTGTGGGTGACGCACGATAAAGATGAAATTAGCCATGCGGATGAGGTAATAACGCTGCCATCCCATCGAGAAAGCGTGCGGGAGGCACATCATGAATGATCATATTATTACTAACGAATCGTTAGCGCTGTCGATGGTGTTGGTGCTGATTGCGGTGCTGGTAAGTTATCGGGAAAAGCTGGCGCTGGAAAAAGACATTATCTGGAGTATCTGCCGGGCGGTGGTACAACTGGTGATCGTCGGTTATGTGTTGAAGTACATCTTCAACGTCAACCACGCAATCCTGACGCTGTGTATGGTGCTGTTTATCTGCTTTAACGCCGCCTATAACGCGCAAAAGCGCAGTAAATACATTGATAAAGCATTTATCTCCTCGTTTATCGCCATTACCACCGGCGCCGGGCTGACGCTGGCGGTACTGGTGTTTTCCGGGTCAATCGCCTTTGTACCGATGCAGGTGATCCCAATCTCGGGGATGATTGCCGGTAACGCGATGATTGCGGTGGGATTGTGCTACAACAATCTGGGGCAGCGCTTCAGCGCCGAGCAGCAGCAAATTCAGGAAAAGTTAAGCCTGGGTGCGACGCCGAAAATGGCCTCGGCAAGGCTTATTCGCGAAAGCATCCGCGCATCGCTTATCCCAACGGTGGACTCCGCGAAAACAGTGGGCCTGGTGAGCCTGCCGGGGATGATGTCGGGGCTGATTTTCGCCGGTATCGACCCGGTAAAAGCGATTAAATACCAGATTATGGTGACGTTTATGCTGCTTTCTACCGCTAGCCTGTCGACGATTATCGCCTGCTATCTGACCTATCGGAAGTTTTACAACTCTCGCCACCAGCTGGTGGTGACGCAGTTGAAGAAGAGTGCGTGAGGGATTTCGCCCGGACTATGTGTCGTCCGGGCGATGAACGTGTAATCGTTCAGACGAGCAATCAGTACAGCAGGGAATAGAGCTGGCGACGGTACTTCGACGCCAGCGCATCGCCGGTACCGAGCGCCGCCAGAATTTCCTGCAGCATTTTGCGCGCCTGACCATCCGCCGCGCCTAAATCTTTACGCAGGTGGCTGAACAGCAGCTCCAGCGCTTCTTCATTACGTCCCACCTGATGTAGCTGTAATGCCAGCTTAGAGGCCAGCTCGGCATCTTCCGGGTTCTGCTCAACCTGTTGTTGCAGCTGCTGAATCTCCGGTGTATCGGCCGCTTTCTTCAGTAATTCAATCTGCGCCAAAAGACCCTGATAATGGGTATCCTGATCCTGCAATGGAATGGTTTTCAGCACCGCTTCGGCATCTTCGGAACGGTTAAGCGCAATCTGCGTTTCCGCTAGCAGCAGGCCAATCTGGCTATCCTGGCCGGAAAGCTGCCAGGCGTCTTTCAGCAGCGGCAGGGCGTCGGCGTGATTGCCTTCCTGAATCAGCGCCAGCGCCTGCTGAGCCTTCAGCTCTTCTTCACGCGGCAGCACTTTATCTAACAGCGCGCGAATCGCTTCTTCCGGCTGCGGGCCCTGGAAACCATCGACCGGCTGACCGTTCTGGAACAGATACACGGTTGGAATCGCGCGCAGACCAAACTGGGAAGCGACCATTTGCTCGGCATCACAGTCAACCTTCGCCAGAATAAACTGGCCGTTGTACTGGGTGGCCAGACTTTCCAGCACCGGCGTCAGATCCAGACAGTGCTGGCTGCGTTCAGACCAGAAATAGAACAGCACCGGAATGGAGGCGGATTGCTCCAGGGTCTGGTGCAGGTTAGCTTCGGTGATGTTTACGATACTCTGTACGGACATAAGTCATTCCCTATAATCGGTTTGTATTCGAGATGGGGGCAAAAGCGTGCGCTTCAACTTAGCCCTGCAGAATTTTGTCCATCAGTCGAGCCGGCAGCAGGCGTTTTAACCAACCTACCGCATGTGTCACCAGCGTGACCGGATAGCGCAGCTTGGGCTTATCGCTAATAAACGCATGGCGCACTTTCTCTACCACCGCATCCGGGCCCAGCGTAAAGCGCGCGGCGATCCCCGGGTTCTCTACCGCATTATCGCTGGTCTGATTGACGTTTTCGGTAAAACGGGTGCGAATCGGACCTGGCTCAATCAGGCTGACTTTAACGCCGCTATGGCGTAACTCCATGCGCAGCGCGTCGGACCACGCTTCCAGCGCGTATTTGCTGGCAGCATACGCGCCACGGCCCGGGGTAGAAATCAGCCCCATCACCGATGATGTCATCACGATCCGGCCTTCACCGTGCGGCACAATAGCGGGCAGCAGGCGCATAGTCAGTTGGTGGACACCAAAAAAGTTGGCGGAAAATTGCTGCACCATCTGCGCGCGACTGATGCTCTCCAGCGGGCCATAAACGCCATATCCGGCGTTATTAAACAGGCCAAACAGGCGATTATTGGTTAAGGCGATAACCTGATCGGCGGCGTTATCGACGCTTTCCGGGCTATCGAGGTCGAGCAGAATGCCCGTCAGCCCCATCCCATCCATGCGTTTTACATCATCAGGTTTGCGGCAGGCGGCCAACACGTGAAACCCCTGGCGTTTTAGTTCAAGTGCGCTTTCAAGACCAATCCCACTGGAACATCCTGTAATTAAGACCGATTTTTGCATAACTTTACCTGAAGACACCGCTTTACTTTCCGGCGTCGTGATTAACTAATGGAGCCAGACGTGCCGTCATCCAGTCGCTAATAAACGGCTGGGCGTCACGGTTGGGATGGATGCCATCATCCTGCATCCACTGCGGCTTGAGATAAACCTCTTCCATAAAGAAGGGCAGCAGTGGAACGGTGAACTCGCTGGCAAGCTTCGGATACACGGCGCTAAAGGCCTCATTATAGCGGCGTCCATAGTTTGCGGGCAGACGAATTTGCATTAAAAACGGTTCGACGTTGGCCGCTTTGAGCTGCTGCAAAATGGTGCGCAGAGTTTGTTCAATCTGCTGCGGTGGAAAACCGCGCAGCCCATCGTTACCGCCAAGCTCCACGAGTACCCAGCGCGGCTGGTGTTGCTTGAGCAGAGCGGGCAGGCGAGCCAGTCCCTGTTGGGCGGTGTCGCCGCTGATGCTGGCGTTGATCACGTTGATTTTCGGCTGCCATTTGTCGTTCAACAGGGCAGGCCAGGCGGTATTGCCCGCCATACGATAGCCCGCGCTAAGGCTGTCACCCAGCACTAACAGCGTGTCCGCCGCCGCGGCGCGAAAGCTTAACAGAATCAAAAACAGGACAGGCAAATGCCAGCGGAAAACGTACTTGAAGTTCATCATCTTAAGAAATCCGTCGGTCAGGGGGAGCATGAGCTTTCCATCCTTACCGGAGTTAACCTGATTGTCAAACCGGCGCAAACCCTTGCTTTAATTGGCGAGTCTGGCTCCGGAAAGTCGACGCTGTTGGCTATCTTAGCCGGGTTGGATGACGGTAGCAGCGGCCAGGTGAAGCTGCTGGACCACCCGCTGGAGAAAATGGATGAAGAGGCGCGTGCTCGCCTGCGCGCTCAGCATATCGGTTTTGTCTTTCAATCGTTTATGTTGATTCCAACGCTGAATGCGCTGGAAAACGTTGAGCTGCCCGCGCTGCTACGTGGTGAAAGTGATAAACAGAGTCGGCAGGGGGCGAAAGCGCTGCTCGAACAGTTGGGGCTGGGCAAGCGCCTGCATCATCTCCCGGCGCAGCTTTCTGGCGGTGAACAGCAGCGTGTGGCGCTGGCACGCGCCTTTAACGGCAAGCCAGATTTGCTGTTTGCCGATGAGCCGACCGGCAACCTCGACCGTCATACCGGCGATAAAATTGCTGACCTGCTGTTCTCCTTAAACCGTGAACACGGCACGACGCTGATTCTGGTTACTCACGATGCCCAACTGGCCGCGCGCTGCGATCGTCGCCTGCGCCTGGTCGATGGGCAACTGCGGGAGGAAGCATGATCCTACGCTGGTTTTGGCGCGAATGGCGTTCGCCGTCGCTGCTGATTGTTTGGCTGGCGCTAAGCCTGGCGGTGGCCTGCGTGCTGGCGTTGGGCAGCATCAGCGATCGTATGGATAAAGGACTCAACCAGCAAAGTCGTGACTATATGGCTGGCGATCGGGCGCTGCGCAGTTCGCGTGAAGTGCCGCCCGCGTGGCTGGAGAAAGCGCGCTCTTTGGGTCTGACGGTCGGCGAGCAGATTAACTTCTCGACCATGACCTGGGCGGGCGACACGCCGCAGCTGGCGGATGTTAAAGCGGTGGATGATAGCTATCCGCTGTACGGTGAGCTGCAAACGCTGCCGGCAAACGTCAAACCGCAGGCCGGTACGGTGCTGATGGCACCGCGGCTGATGGCGCTACTGAATCTGAAAACCGGCGATAACATTGACGTCGGCGATGCCACGCTGCGTATTGCTGGTGAGGTGGTACAGGAGCCGGACAGCGGCTTTAACCCCTTCCAGATGGCGCCACGCCTGATGATGAACCTGGCGGACGTGGCGAAAACCGGGGCGGTACAGCCCGGCAGTCGGGTGAGCTGGAACTACAAGTTTGCCGGCACGCCAGCGCAGCTGGCGAGCTACGAAAGCTGGCTGCTGCCGCAGCTTAAGCCAGAACACCGCTGGATTGGACCAAATCAGGATGACGGAGCGTTAGGCAAATCGCTGCAACGTTCGCAGCAGTTCTTGCTGCTGTCGGCGCTGTTAACGCTGCTGCTGGCGGTAGCCGCCGTTGCCGTGGCGATGGGGCACTATTGCCGCAGCCGTTACGATCTGGTGGCTGTTCTGAAAACGCTGGGTGCCGGGCGGGCGCAGTTACGCAAGTTGATTATCGGCCAGTGGTTGCTGCTATTGGCACTGTCGGCGCTGGCGGGCGGCGCGATGGGACTGCTGTTTGAGTCTATCCTACTAACGCTGCTAAAACCGGTGCTGCCAGCGGCGTTACCGGCTGCCAGCGCCTGGCCGTGGCTGTGGGCCGTAGGGTCGATGGCGGTGATTTCGCTGCTGGTCGGCCTGCGCCCCTATCGTTTGCTGCTGGCAACCCAGCCCCTGCGCGTGCTGCGCCAGGATATGGTAGCCAACGTCTGGCCGCTGAAAATCTATCTGCCGGTGGTTTGCGTGATTACCGTGGCACTTCTGGCGTGGCTGATGGGCGCAAGCCCGCTGCTGTGGTCGGTTCTGGCGGGGGCCGTGGTGCTGGCGGCGCTGTGCGGACTGGTCGGCTGGCTGCTGCTAAAAGTGCTTAAACGGCTGACTCTGCGCGCGCTGCCGTTGCGTCTGGCGGTTAATCGTCTGCTGCGCCAGCCGTGGTCAACGTTGAGCCAGCTGGCGGCTTTCTCGCTGTCGTTTATGCTGCTGGCGTTGCTGCTGGTGCTGCGCGGCGATCTGCTCGATCGCTGGCAGCAGCAGTTGCCGCCGGAAAGTCCAAACTACTTCCTGATTAATATTGCCCCTGAGCAGGTGAGTGAGGTCAAAACCTTCCTTGCCGATCATCAGGTGATCCCGGCCGCGTTCTATCCGATTGTTCGCGCCCGTCTGACGCAGATTGATGGTCACAGCACGGAAGGTAATAAAGACGAGTCGCTGAACCGTGAGCTGAACTTAACCTGGCAAAATCAGAGGCCGGAACACAATCCGCTGGTGGCGGGCGTCTGGCCACCGAAACCCGGAGAGGTGTCGATTGAAGAGGGGCTGGCGCAGCGGCTGAATATTAGCCTCGGCGATAGCGTCACCTTTACCGGCGATACTCAGGATTTCAGCGCGAAAGTGAGCAGTATTCGGAAAGTGGACTGGGAGAGCCTGCGGCCAAACTTCTTCTTTATCTTCCCTGACGGCGCGCTGGACGGGCAGCCACAGAGTTGGCTGACCAGCTTCCGCTGGGATCGCGATACGTCACTGTTAACCCAGCTTAACCGCGAGTTCCCGACGGTGAGCCTGCTGGATATCGGTGCCATTTTGAAACAGGTCGGTCAGGTGCTGGCTCAGGTCAGCCGGGCGCTGGAAGTAATGGTGGTGCTGGTGACCGCCTGTGGCGTGCTGCTGCTGTTGGCGCAGGTACAGGTGGGGATGCGCCAGCGTCATCAGGAGCTGGTGGTCTATCGTACTCTGGGTGCTGGCAAATCGCTGCTGCGCGCCACGCTGTGGGCAGAGTTCGCGCTGCTCGGGGCGATTTCAGGCCTGGTGGCAGCCATCGGGGCGGAAACCGCGCTGGCTCTGTTGCAAAGCAAGGTATTTGATTTCCCATGGTCGCCGGACTGGCGTCTGTGGGTGGCGTTGCCGGTATGCGGGGCGCTATTGCTGTCGCTGTGCGGCGGCGGGCTGGGGCTGCGATTGCTGAAAGGTCGAGCGCTGTTCCGCCAGTTCTCCAGCTAACGCAGGATTGTCCTATTATGACGCTTATCCGGGCCGGATAAGCGTCTCTCTCCATCCGTCTGCGCGGGGTGAACGCAGGGTAAACCGCTCATCTGGCCGACGAACTGTCCACGGGAGTTCGCCCTGGCCGCATAAAATTGCCCATCCTTTCATCAAATTGCCTTTTTTACGGCACCATTCGGTAAATCTGGAAACCTAAAGCGCACGTTTCATTAAAAATCAGCGAGGTGTAATTTATTAATAAACGATAATATTTGTTAGCCAGATAGTTGGCTTGCAATCTATCAAGGAAAAATAATGACTATAAAAATGAAAGCACTGGCGTTATCGATCGGTGCTGCAGTGGCTTTGACGTCTTTCGCATCCCAGGCTGAAATTACCCTGCTTAAGCAGGATCCTCAGGCTGGTAATCCGCTGAGCCGTCTGAACTTCACCGTAGGCGGGAGTATCCGTCCACAGTTCCAAAACATGAACGGCGATGACGGTAAAAACGGCTACAAGCGTAACGGCTTTGACGGCGGCACCCGTTTCCGCTTCGCGGCTGATTACTACCTATTCGACGATATTAGCTGGGTCAGCTACTACGAACTGGGTGTCAACATTCCAGCGGTCTTCGACTGGGATAACCACCACGCCGAAGGCGCAAACGACACCACTCGTCGTATGCTCTACACCGGTCTGAAAAGTGACACCTGGGGTACGCTGACCTTCGGTCAACAAAACAGCATCTACTACGATGTGGTCGGTGCGAAAACCGATATCTGGGACTATGACATGATTGGTCAGGCATCAGGTAACGGTATCAACGGTGACTACGATGGTTCTTATCGTACCCGTAAATCTCTGAAGTATAAGAAAACCGTAGGCGATGTTGATCTCTACGCTTCTTACCTGTTCAGCGACGACCTGAACCTGAACAACGGCCTGATGTACAAACGTAAAGGCGGCGGTTCACTGGGTGTGGATTACCACATCACTGACGATCTTTCCTGGGGTACTGCATGGAACTATACCCGTGCGGACATGAGCAACATCAACAACAGCGACGGCAAAACCTACGATCAGAACATCCTCGGTACCGCACTGAGCTGGACGCCTGACAACTGGACCTTCTCCGTTGGTGGCGGCTGGTACCAGAACTTCATGACCACCAAGAAATCGTCCGTTCACGACTACTTCGCCGGTGATGCATGGGGTGTGGAATACTTCGCGGGTTACAAAATCCCGGTTGGCCAGTACGCGCTTAAATCCGTTCAGCCATACTTCATGGGTGACCGTATCGAATACGTGAATGGTCGCAACTACCAGCGCATCGATAACGGCGTGGGTATCAGCTTCCAGCTGGATTACGGTTTCCGTGTTGACTATGAACACGTCTTTACCTCCAGCACCGATGACCTGGGTGATATGAACCTGGTGCGTCTGCGTTACGATTTCTAATCGTCAACACATAACCCTTCTCGCGGTTTCAGCATTGGCAGTGTGAAGGGTTTTGTGAATGAAAGGGCGGCGCTGGCCGCCCTTTGCATAGTTTATTTTCAACTTTCCTTAGCTAAAAAACGTCTAGCTTCTGCCACCATTCCCGCTTTTTTGTTACACATCAACTGGTTATAATTTCGCTCCTCAACTATCCCTGTTTTTCATTTCATGTTGTTGACAGCAGAGCCTTATCTGTCTGTAAATTCTGACTTTTCTATCCGGTATGGAATTGTGAAGCGGTTAACAAGGTGAAGGGGATTCAATTGCGTACCTATTGATTAAGGCGCTTATATACCGAGTTAAATATAAAACCGGGTATTCAACCCGCGCCACGCTGTTGAAAGAAATGTTGGACACCGGTCTGTCGGTTTATTTCTTTGCAGGAATAAGAATTTAAAAGGGTAAGGAGTTAATGACGTATGCGTAAATTATTTATCCCCGCTGCATTTATTTCACTGGCGCTGGGTCTCACCGGTTGTGACGATGCAAAAAATAAAGACACCGCGAATGCCCCGGCAGCCAGCAGCAGCGCGGCAAAAGACGGTGGCTCGCTGATTATTGGCATTACCTCCGGCGACCCGCTGGCAGTGAATCCGATTTACGCCAGTGACCGCACCACGCTGACCATCATGCAGGCGCTGTACGCACCGCTGTATAGCTATAACGACGGCAAAATTGAGTGGGGCCTGGCGGAAAGCCTGGAACCATCCGCCGACAACCTGAGCTATATCCTCAAGCTCAAACCGAATCTGAAATGGCAGGATGGTCAGCCGATCACCGCCGCTGACGTAGTCTTCACCTTCGATAAGCTGCTGGACGAAAAACAGCACAGCTTCTTCCGCAGCATGTTTATGTTTGGCGGCAAACCGGTGCAGGTTAGCAAGGTGGATGACTTAACCGTGAAGTTCACGCTACCGCAGGTGAGCGCGGCGTTTGTTGGCACGCTGGTGCAGATCTACCCGATCCCACAGCATGTGTTCGCTAATGAAAGCGATCTGGAAAAGAGCAGCAAAAACGACGCGCCAGTAGGTTCTGGTCCGTTCAAATTTAAAGAGTATCGTGCGGGTCAGTACTATTCCCTGACGCGTTTTGACGATTACTGGAACGGCAAAGCCAAGCTGGATTCCGTGACCTACCGTTTTGCTAAAGACAGCAACTCGGCGAACCTGGCGCTGCAAAATGGCGAAATCAATCTCAAGATGGTCGACCCACAGGACGTATCACGTCTGACCAAAACCGATAAATTCAACTTTGTGGTCTACCCGGAAGGGCGTCTGGCGTACACTTGGTCTGATGGGCGCGTCTTTGCTGCTGGCGATTGTGCTGGCGGTGCCGTTGGGGCTGCTGGCCGGTGCGTTTAAGCATCGTTGGCTGGATTACGTGCTGAACCTGTTCGCCTACATCGGCATCTCCGTGCCGATCTTCTGGTTTGGTATTTTGCTGATTACCGTTTTTGCCGTGCAGCTCAACTGGTTTCCCAGCATGGGGATGCGCACCATTGGCGTTGAAGATAGCTGGCTTGATGTCATGCGCCACGGTGTGCTGCCGTGTATCGCGCTGACGTTTTATAACCTCTCGACCTACGTGCGCTACGTGCGTTCTAACACCATTACCCAGCTGTCGGCGGACTATGTGCAGACGCAGTTGGCCTACGGCGCGACCTATCGCACGATCTTGTTCCGTCACGTGCTGAAAAACGTCCTGCTGCCGGTGATCACCCTGTTCGGCCTGTCGTTTGGTGAGCTGGTGGTCGGCGCGTACGTGACCGAAAGCGTCTTCTCCTGGCCGGGGATGGGGCTTTTGGGGATCCAGGCGATCACCTCGCTGGACTATCCGCTGATCATGGCGATTATCCTGCTGTCATCGCTGATGCTGATCGTCGGCAATCTGCTGGCCGATCTGCTGTATCGCTTTGCCGATCCCCGCATTCGTACAATGAGGTAACCGACGATGAATCGACGCTGGCAAAACGTTCGCCACCAGCTCCGCCGCAATCGTCCGGCGCAGTTTTCCCTGCTGGTTTTGTTTATCTTTGTGGTCGCGGCGCTTGCCGCGGGCTTCAGTCCTTACGATCCGGATCAGATGTCGCTGGCCGCCCGCATGCTGCCGCCCGATGGCGCACACTGGTTTGGCACCGATGAATATGGCCGCGACTATTTTACCCGCGCGCTTTCCGGTGGTCGCATCTCGCTGATGGTTGGCTTTCTGGCGATGCTGTTTTCCACGCTGATTGGCACCGTGGTGGGCACTATCAGCGGCTATTTTGGCGGCTGGCTGGACAACCTGATGATGCGCGCTGTCGATATTCTGATGGCGATCCCGGCCTTCTTCCTGCTGCTGGTGCTGAACGCCTATCTGAAGCCGGGTGTGGACAACATCATTATGATTATCAGCCTGTTGACGTGGATGAACATGTCGCGGCTGGTGCGCGCGGAAACCCTGTCTATCAAGGAGCGTGAATACGTTCTCTATGCTCGAGCCTCCGGGGAAAGCCCGCTGCGTATTATCGCCCGGCATATTATTCCCGGCGTGCTGCCGACGATTATCGTGGCCGCGACGCTCAATATTGCTTCGGCGATTCTCATGGGGTCGACGCTGAGCTTCCTTGGCCTTGGCGTCCAGCAGCCCGCCGCATCGTGGGGCAGCATGCTCAACAACGCCCAGTCGTATATCGGCGAGGCCTCCTGGCTGGCCATGTTCCCGGGCATTTTGATTCTGCTGACCGTCTTTAGCTTTAACGTACTTGGCGACGTGTTCCGCACCGCCTTCGAACCGGGGGCCAACCGCGATGCCTGACTTACTTGAGCTTGATAACCTGCAAACCTCGTTTTTCACCCGCGATGGGGAAGTTCACGCGGTGCGCGGCGTCAGTTTTGCGCTTAACGCCGGGGAACTGGTCGGCATCGTCGGAGAATCCGGGTGCGGCAAAAGCGTAACCTGTAAATCGATTCTTCAACTGCTGGGCAATAACGGCAAAATCACCGGCGGCAGCGTACGTTTTCGCGGCGACGATTTGGCGCAGAAAACGCCGCAGCAAATGTGACAAATCCGTGGCAACGACATCGCGATGATTTTCCAGGACCCGATGACCGCGCTTAATCCGGTGCTGACGATTGGCCGGCAGATGACGGAAATCCTGATGCGCAATAAAGGGCTAAGCCGCAAAGCCGCCAACGAAAAGGCGCTGGCGATGCTGGAAAGCGTGGGTATTGCCGATGCGCCGCGGCGCTTTAAGCAGTATCCGCATGAATTCAGCGGCGGGATGCGCCAGCGGGTGATGATTGCCATCGCGCTCTCCTGTGACCCGCAGCTGCTGATTGCCGACGAGCCGACTACCGCGCTGGACGTGACCATTCAGGCGCAAATCCTGCGGCTGTTGAAATCGCTGCAGCAGCAAACCCAGGCGGCGATTTTGCTGATTACGCACGACCTTGGCGTGGTGGCGCAGATGTGCAGCCGCGTGGTGGTGATGTACGGCGGGCTGGTGATGGAAGAGGGCAGCGCCGAAGACATTTTCCTGCGCCCGGCGCACCCGTATACCCAGGGGCTGCTGGCTTCGCTGCCTCGCGCCGATGACCCGGAGCACCGGCTCTCGCCGATTGAAGGCTCCCCGCCGGGGCTGCTGAACCCGCCGCCGGGTTGCCCGTTTGCCGAACGCTGCTCGCTGCGTATGCCGCAGTGCGCGGCGCAGCCGGCGTTTCGTCAATGTGGCGCAGGCCATCGGGTCGCGTGTTGGTTATCGGCAGAACAGGAGGTATCGGCATGAGCGAGGCACCGTTAATTCGTCTGCGCGAGGTGCGGAAACATTATGCCCTCAATGGCGGCATCTTCAGCCAAAAACGGCTGGTAAAAGCCGTTGATGGCGTCAGCTTTGATATTCAGCCGGGCGAAACCTTCGGCCTGGTGGGGGAGTCCGGCTGCGGTAAATCGACGGTCGGGCGGTCGATTCTGCGGCTGTTTGATATCACCTCGGGTGACATTGAATTCGCCGGGCAGGATATTGCGCAGGCATCGGAGAAAACGCTCAAGCCGTTACGCCGCCGGATGCAGGCTATTTTCCAGGACCCGTGGTCGTCGCTTAACCCCGGTATGACGGTACAACAGCTGGTGGCTGAGCCGATGAAAATTCATGGCTATGATGCCCATACCCAGCGCGAGCGCGCCGAGGAAATGCTCTACAAAGTGGGGCTTAAGCCTGAGCATCTGACCCGTTTCCCCCATGAGTTCAGCGGCGGGCAGCGCCAACGCATCAGCATTGCCCGTGCGCTATCGGTGCGCCCGGAGTTTGTGCTGTGCGATGAGCCGCTGTCGGCGCTGGATGTGTCGGTGCAGGCGCAGGTAGTGAACATTTTGCAGGACCTGCAGCAGGAGCTGGGGCTGACCTATCTGTTTATCGCTCACGACCTGTCGATGGTGCGGCATATTTCCAGCCGCATTGGGGTGATGTATCTCGGTAAGTTGGTGGAGGTAGCGCCAGCGGGCGAGCTGTACCAGCGTCCGGCGCATCCGTATACGCAGGCGCTGCTGGCCTCGGTACCGGTGGCCGATCCGCGGATTCAGCAGTTGGACGACGGCGGGTTAAAAGGCGAAATCCCCAGCCCTACGGCGGAACTGCGCGGCTGCCGTTTTTGCAGCCGCTGCCCGCACGTGATGCCGCAGTGCCAGCAGCAGGAGCCGCCGATGCGAGAAATAGCTCCGCGCCACTTTGCGGCCTGCTGGCTATTTAAGGCTTAAGGGTGCGAAGAGAGCCAGCTCACGACGTCTTCTGATGTCCCACGGAAGACAATCTTGTCGGCTTTCTTCTCCAGCTGATAGCGGTACATCGGGTCGTAATACTCGTTAAGCAGCGGTACCAGCCAGGCGAAATGCGCTTCGGTGGAGCCGCTGCGCCGCTGCTCGGCTAGTGATTCGTCGAGGGTGGCGGTCAGTTCAGCAAAGCGCTGTAGCCCCAGACGGCGGCGGATAGCGAACAGGCCATGATGCAGATAGGCGCTGTACTCTTGCCAGCCTTGTTCTTCACCGTAGGCGGTGAAAAAATCGTGGTGCATACGGGTGAAATACTCTTCCCGCAGCCGCTCGATGCGCAGCTCAAATGGATCTTCCACCACCGCGATAGGCGACTGCGCCATGCGCTCGCGCAGGCATTCCGGCAGGTGGTTAGCGCCAATCATCCGGCCCTCATCTTCCAGCACCCAGCGAACGCGATCCTGTTCATGCGCGCCTTGCAGCAGCGCCGTTGCCAGGTGGTTCTCAAAAGTAGCCTGGGAGAACTGCGCATTGAGCGTGCGGCCAAATGAGGAACCGCGATGATGGGCCAGACCTTCGAGATCGATTCCCTGTGGCTGCTGGCGAACCAGCGGCGTTTTGCCGTTACCGGTGCAGCCGCCGATAAGGATTATCGGATGGCGGACCAGTTCTTCGGTCGCCTTAATCGCCGCCTGACGCAGGGCCTTATAGCCGCCAACGATCAGCGGATAGTCGATGCCATGCTCTTTTATCCAGCTTTGCGTGATATGCGAACGCTGCCCGCCGCGAGCGCAGCACAGGTAGCCGTTCGGTGTGTCACGGCAGGCGTCCAGCCAGGCCGCAATGCGCTGCTGGCGAGTGTCGCCGGCAACCAGCTTATGCCCCAGAGCCAGCGCGGCGTCGGCCCCTTCGCGTTTATAGCAGGTGCCAACAGCGGCGCGCTCTTCGTCGGTCATCAACGGCAGGTTAACGGCGGCGGGCATTGCGCCCTGAGCGAACTCAACCGGTGCACGAACGTCAATGATGGGCGTTTCCGCGCGCAGAATGGCGCAGTAATCCGTCCCATTATTCATGGGGAAATCCTTATGTGAACAAAGTGGGGGTATTGCGGTTACGGCGGGATTTTACGCTTCAAGGAGGGGGCCGGGGAAGCGTAAGTTGCTTTCCCCGGCACTAAAGGCCTATTTCAGCCGGGTTTGCGCCCAGGCGATGCCGCTGGCGTACTCGGCTGGCAGCAGCGGAACCAGCGCTTCCAGCGTAGCGGCGAGACGGCCGGTATCGCTGTCATTGAGGTTCAGGTGGCCCACTTTACGGCCCTCGCGAACGTCTTTGTCATACCAGTGCAGGTGCACCAGCGGCAGCTTCAGCCAGTCATAGTTCAGGTCGGTGCCAATCAGGTTAACCATCACTGACGGACTATTGACCACCGGCGGCGGTAGCGGCAGGTCGGTAATGGCGCGCAGGTGCAGTTCGAACTGGCTGATGGAGGCGCCGTTCTGCGTCCAGTGGCCGCTGTTGTGCACACGCGGAGCCAGCTCGTTGATCAGCAGACCGGCAGGCGTTACGAAGCACTCCATCGCCATCACGCCCACATAGTTCAGCTCTTGCATAATGGCGGAAAGCATCGTTTCTGCCTGCGCCTGCTGCTGAGCATCTGCCTGCGGGAAGGCCACGCTCATGCGCAGAATACCGTCCTGATGTAGGTTGTGGGTCAGGGGATAGAACACGGTGCTGCCATCGTGTGCGCGAGCGCCGACCAGCGACACTTCGCCAGAGAAGTTAATACCTTGCTCAACGATGCACTCGCCGTAGCAATCGTCCGGCAGCTGTGCGGTTTCGTCGGCGCGCAGACGCCACTGGCCGCGCCCATCGTAGCCACCGGTGCGGCGTTTCACGATCGCCAGCTCGCCCAGACGGTCAAAGACCGCAGGCCACTCACCGGCGTTCGCCAGCAGCTGCCACGGAGCGGTGGCGAGGCCAAGTTTATCGAACAGCGATTTTTGCGTCAGGCGATCGGCAATAATCGGGAAAACATCGCGGTTAACAAACGCTTTATGCTCTGCCAGTTCGCGGCTCAGCGCGGTTTCCGGCCAGCGTTCAATTTCGGCGGTAATCACGCTCTGCTGAAACGGCACGGCGGCCGGGTCGGCTTCTAAGCCAACGGGCCAGACGGCAATGCCCAATGGCTCACCGGCCTGGCGCAACATCCGGCCTAGCTGGCCGTTGCCGAGTACGCAAACCTGTTTCATGCCGCACCTCGCGGATCGGGATTATCCAGCACTTCATCGGTTTGTGCTTTACGCCAGTCCTGCAGACGTTGATGCAGTTCTGCGTCGTGCTGCGCGAGGATCTGTGCGGCGAGCAGGGCGGCGTTGGCGGCGCCTGCTTTGCCAATTGCCAGCGTGCCAACCGGAATTCCGCGCGGCATCTGCACGATAGAATAGAGGCTATCGACGCCGCTCAGGGCCGCGCTCTGTACCGGAACACCCAGCACCGGTACCAGCGTTTTAGCCGCAATCATACCGGGTAAATGCGCAGCACCACCGGCACCAGCAATAATCACCTGATAACCATTGCTTTCGGCTTCTTCGGCGAAGCTAAACAGTTTATCGGGGGTGCGGTGGGCGGAAACCACTTCAACGTGGTGAGGAACATTCAGAATATCGAGGATTTCTGCGGTGAACTGCATGGTTGCCCAGTCACTTTTGGACCCCATCACGATGGCGATACGTACCGGATTATTGCGGGAAGACATACGTCTTAAAACTCCTGTGGGTGTGCTGCACACGACGTTAGAGGCCACAGAGAATAACACGGAAAATGGGCAAGGAAAACGGTTGCGTCACCCTGATAAGGGGGCGTCAGGTGGAAAAATTAAAACGGGAAGGGGATAAGTTCGACGTCGTCCTGGCTGACTTTAACCATCGAACCGTGGCTATGCCAGGCACCTAGCACCACGCGGTGCGCCGTTTCGCCGTTGGCGTTGAGCGTATGGATATCCGGACGATGAGTATGCCCGTGAATCAGCCACTGCACGTGATGTTTTTCCATCACCGCCACGACCGCCTGTGGGTTCACATCCATAATTGCCATCGACTTGCTGCTGTTGGCCGCTTTGCTGTCGTTACGCATTTTCTGCGCGATGCGGCGACGGATAAACAGCGGCAGGGCAAGGAACAATTTTTGGATCCACGGGGTGTGGACTTTGGCGCGAAACGCCAGATAGCCGGGATCGTCGGTGCACAGGGTGTCACCGTGCATAATCAGCACGTCGCGACCGTAGAGATGCAGGACTTTTTCTTCGGCAAGCAACTGCATGCCGCTCTCGCGAGCGAAACGCTTGCCGACGAGGAAATCACGGTTGCCGTGAATGAAATAGCAGGGAACGCCGGAATCGACTAATGATTTGATTGCCGTCGCGATTTCCCGGTGTAGCGGGTTAGGGTCGTCGTCGCCAATCCAGGCTTCAAACAGGTCGCCCAGAATATACAACGCATCGGCGCTGCGTGCTTCACCGGCTAAAAAACGCAGAAAACCGGCGGTGATCGCCGGTTCTTCTGTTTGCAGATGCAAATCTGCAATAAAGAGTGTCGCCACCAATTACTCGCTGATGGTCACGCTTTCGATGATAACGTCTTCTTTAGGAACGTCCTGATGCATGCCGCTACGACCGGTAGAGACTGCTTTGATTTTATCAACAACGTCCATGCCTTCTGCGACTTCAGCGAAGACACAGTAGCCCCAACCCTGCAGGCTTTCGCCGGAGAAGTTCAGGAAGTCGTTGTCTGCTACGTTGATGAAGAACTGGGCGGTCGCGGAGTGCGGAGCCTGAGTACGGGCCATCGCCAGCGTACCACGGGTGTTTTTCAGACCGTTGTTAGCTTCGTTTTTGATAGCTTCTTTGGTGGTCTTCTGGTTCATGCCCGGCTCGAAGCCGCCGCCCTGAATCATAAAGCCATTGATAACACGGTGGAAAATCGTGTTGTTGTAGAAACCTTCGCGGCAGTAGTCCAGGAAGTTTTTAACTGTTTCCGGCGCTTTGTCGTCGAACGTTTTGATGACGATATCGCCGTGATTAGTGTGGAAAGTAACCATTTCTGCATCCTGTTCCGTATTAGAGTGGTGCTTTAGCCCGCAGTTTAGCGGCATATAGGTGCCTGTTATAGCATAACCAACGACATCGATCACCTTGCATTGTGTGCTGCTTCCGGGTTGAATTACGGGTAGAATATGCCGTTTCAGGCGAAAGCCCGGTTCACACACGTAAACATGGAATTCTCGATGCTAAAAATCTTCAACACAATGACGCGCCAAAAAGAGGAATTTAAGCCTATTCACGCCGGTGAAGTCGGCATGTACGTGTGTGGTATCACCGTTTACGATCTCTGTCATATTGGCCATGGCCGTACTTTTGTCTCTTTTGACGTCGTTGCACGCTACCTGCGTTTTCTCGGCTATAAGCTGAAGTATGTACGTAACATCACCGATATCGACGACAAAATCATCAAACGCGCCAACGAAAACGGCGAGAGCTTTGTCGCGCTGGTCGACCGCATGATCGTTGAGATGCACAAAGATTTCGACGCGCTGAATATTCTGCGTCCGGACAGCGAGCCGCGTGCAACCCACCACATCGCTGAAATCATCGAAATCACCGAGCGGCTGATTGCCAAAGGTCACGCCTATGTTGCGGACAATGGCGATGTGATGTTCGACGTCCCAACCGATGCGGATTACGGCAAGCTGTCGCGCCAGGATCTGGACCAGCTGCAGGCCGGGGCCCGCGTTGATGTGGTTGACGTTAAACGTAACCCAATGGACTTCGTGCTGTGGAAAATGTCGAAAGAGGGCGAACCAAGCTGGCCGTCCCCGTGGGGCGCAGGCCGTCCGGGTTGGCATATCGAATGTTCGGCGATGAACTGCAAACAGCTGGGCAACCATTTTGATATTCACGGCGGCGGTTCAGACCTGATGTTCCCGCATCATGAAAACGAAATCGCCCAGTCTACCTGCGCGCACGATGGCGAATACGTTAATTACTGGATGCACTCCGGAATGGTGATGGTTGACCGCGAGAAGATGTCTAAATCGCTGGGCAACTTCTTTACCGTGCGCGACGTGCTGAAATATTACGACGCCGAAACCGTGCGTTACTTCCTGATGTCCGGCCACTACCGCAGCCAGCTGAACTACAGCGAAGACAACCTGAAACAGGCTCGTTCAGCGCTGGAGCGTCTGTATACCGCGCTGCGCGGCACGGTGCATTCCGACGTTGAATTTGCTCGTAGCACGCAGTACGTCGAGCGCTTTAAAGAAGCGATGGATGACGATTTCAACACGCCGGTGGCCTACGCGGTGCTGTTTGACTTAGCCAAAGAAGTGAATAACGCCAAACAGGCGGGCAATAGCGAAGAAGCAAACTCCGCAGCGACCTGTCTGCGTACGCTCGCCGCCGTGCTGGGCCTGCTGGAGCAGGATGCCGAAGTGTTCCTGCAAAGCGGTGCCCAGGCTGACGATAGCGAAGTGGCGGAAATTGAGTCGCTTATCCAACAGCGTCTGGATGCGCGTAAAGCGAAAGATTGGGCTGCAGCCGACGCCGCGCGTGACCGTCTCAACGAGATGGGTATCGTGCTGGAAGATGGCCCGCAGGGCACCACCTGGCGCCGTAAGTAAGATTTTCCCCTCTCTCCATCGGGGAGAGGGTCTTTCCCTCCAGCACTAACGCCCCTGAAGTCCTGCAATAAACTCCGTAAGAAGATCTGACAGCGGTTCGTCATACCACAACGCATAAAGATCGGCCGGAACGGCCTCTTCCAACGCCAGAAAACGCACCCCCGGCCAGTGGATCAGCCCGCAGGTTTCCGGGAGCAGCGATAATCCCATTCCCGCGCTGACCAGCGCTAACGCCGTTTGCGGCTCATTCACCTGATGGGCGATCAGCGGATAAAAGCCGGCTTCCACGCAGTGGTCCTGGAGTTGGCGGGCAAAGTCACTTTGATGAAAGGCGAGTGAGATAAGCGGCCTGCCGGAGAGGGCCGTTAAAGGCACCTTATCCCGTTGGCACAGTGGATCGTTTTCCGGTACGGCCAGCGCGACCGATTCATGCGCGATGAGCTGATTACGAATATGGTCTTCGGCATAGGGCAGTACGTTACGGTTAATCGCGATATCAATCGTACGGGCTCGTAGGGCGGCAATTTGCTTATGCTGCGATAACTCATGCAGGCTCCACTCCACATCAGGATAGCGCGCCTTAAAACTTTTGAGCCGCGTCAGTAATGTCCCCCACAGTGCGCTGCCGATAATGCCAATACTGATGTGCTGATTTGCGCTACGACCAATTTGCCGAACATAGTTGAGTGAATGTTCTGTGGCATTCAGGATGCGGTCTACCTCAGTTTTTAAAACCTGGCCTGCGCGAGTTAACGTCACGCGACGGCTGGTTCGCTCAAACAGTTTGGTTTCCAGCGTCTCTTCCAGCTCTTTAATTTGGATGCTCAACGGCGGTTGAGAAATGTTCAGCCGGGCCGCTGCACGTCCGAAATGCAGCTCTTCGGCCAGCACCTGAAAATAGCGCAGCGCGCGGATATTAATACGATTATTCGTCAGGGCATCGGTCATGGTTTGTTTGGGAAAAAGAGGAGGGAAGGCCATCATGCCGCCCTCCTTTTTTGTTGTCAAACGGCCGCCTTTGCGGGGGAATGCAGGCGTTCCGCCCGGCTACAAACAATGGCGACCACCAGAACGACCAGCAGGACAGCGTAAGAGAATGTGGCGGTATTTAGCGCGCCGTGCAGGCCGTAGCGCGAGTTCACCAATGAAGATACGCTGGCGAACAGCAGCGTTCCCACCGTGCCGCAGGTCAGCAACGCGGAGATGAGCGTCGGGGAACTTTGGCTAACCTGCAGTGATCCGTAGCTCATCAGACCGGAAAACAGTCCTGAGTTGAAGAAACCGAAGATGGCGCAGGCCAGCAGAATCAAGGTGGTATTGCTGCTGTTAGCAATGACAACAATGGCTATCAGCCCGATGCCGGTACAGCCGAGCAGGAAGGTGCGCAGCTTCATCCACTTCACGGTGAATTGATTGAGGAACAGACCTATAGCTTTCGCCACCCAGTACACGGTGGTGTACAGCGCCGCGTCCTGCGGTTGAATATTGAAACGAGATTGCAGATAGCCCGGCGTCCACATGGTGAAGATAGGCTCCGCCAGCAAGAAGGCGAACAGGGCAAAACAGATTAAGTAAATTGACGTGCCCCACGGCTCGCGCGCGGCGGTCGCGCTGTGTTGTTGCGCAGCCGTGGCTTCGGTTGCCGGGAAGCGGCAGCGAAGGGTCAGCGCCAGCATCAACGCCCCTAAACCGCCCATAATCCCGTACATCGCCACCCAGCTTGCGACCATGCGGAACAGCCATGCCAGCAGGAAAGAGAGCGTCGCTCCGGCCAGGCTAAAAAAGAAGTCGGTAAAAATAAGGCTGGAGGAGCGGCTCTTTTCATCCGGATTAATACGTACCACCAGGTAACTGCCGATGGTCATAAAAATCCCCCCGCAGGCACCGATACCGGCGACGGCGAAGCTGAACATGGTGAGCGTCGGGGCGACGAAGAGAATCGCACTGATAAGCACCGTTAGCGCGGCGGCGATCGCCAGCGGCTTTTGCAGCCCCCATTTTCGCATCAGAATGCCGCCCAGCATGATAGGGATAAACATGCCGATGTTCATCAGCGTAAAGACCTGGCCGATAAAGCTGGGATCTTTATTGAAAGCGGCGCACAGCGGGCCGAGGACGATGCCGAGAGTGGAGACCAGCGCGCCGACGAAGTAATAGCTCAGATACGAGACGGCATTTAAATTATGACGAGAATATGAAGCGTCTGACATAAACATCTCTCCGGGCAGGCAGCGAGCTGCCCGCCGATGAATCAGGGGTTAGGCATACTGTTTGATGAATTGGCCAATCAGGCGAATAAAGTCGCCGGTCACCATCGCCGCGCATTTCAGCGTCTGTTCGTGCGAGAGTTCTACGTCGCTCAGTCCTTCCGCCATATTGGTAATGGCGGAAACCGCCAGCACTTTCAGGCCACAGTGGCGCGCAGCGATCACTTCCGGCACCACCGACATACCCACCACGTCGCCGCCCATGCGCTGCATCATGCGGATCTCCGCCGCTGTTTCGAAGTTTGGCCCCGGATAGGAGATAAAGACCCCTTCGTGTAGGGCGATCTCAAGACCTTTCGCCGTTTGATGCAGCTGCGCGCGCAGCGCGTTATCGTAGGCATTCGCCAGGCTAAAGAAACGCGGGCCAAAACGATCGTCATTCGGGCCGACCATCGGCGTGGACGGCATGGTATTGATGTGGTCGTTTAATGCCACCAGGCTGCCGGCGGGAATCGCTGGATTCAGGGAGCCCGCGGCGTTAGTGCAGAACATAAATTCGCAGCCAAGCAGCTTAAAGGTACGCACCGCTTGGGTCATGATGCCCATACCTAAACCTTCGTAGAAGTGGCCGCGTCCTTTCATGCAGATCAGCGGCACGCCGTGCAGCGTCCCCATCACAATCTCACCCGCGTGGCCGATGACGGTGCTCACGGGAAAGCCGGGTAGATCCTCATAAGAGAGCGTGGTTTTATCATCCATATCATCGGCCAGCGCACCAAGACCTGAACCGAGGATGAGCGCAATGCGCGGGCTAAAACCCGGCTTTGCGGCGCGAAGGATTTCGACCGCTTCATAGGGGGCATTGTTAAGAATTGACGGTGACATACGGGCTCCAGAATCAGGGATGTTTTGCGTTATTCTGGGGAGCCGTTGATTGCCAATCCAATTCGATAACTGGCGGTATTGATATTTAAATCGAATTAATCGCGATGGGGCTAATATTTAATGACTGTAATTCAATGCATTACAAATAAGATGTTGCTATGAACGCCCGGAAACACGCTCTCCGGGCGTTGTGAATTGTGATGTGCTTCACTTTGGCCGCCCGGCGGCTTTTTGCGATGTCTGGTTCTCTGCGCGTGCTATCGACGCCGCCACCACAGCAATCCCATCACTATTACCGCAGGCAGCCATACCCACATTAGCTCTGACATAATCACCTGATGCCCGTACGGCGTGGTGTAGCGCGAGAGCGCAAACGGCGCAACCTTGATAACCTGCCACGGTGCGAAGAATCGTTCATCTGACCACGGCCACAGCCAGCCGACGCCTTTACCTCCGGTGGTGATGGAATCCAGCAGGCTGTGCGACAACAGCGAAACCGTTAAAAATAGCCAACAGCGTAGTAACCCCGCGCGGAACCATCGTCGGCCGACGATTACGCAAATCAGCGGTACCACCAAGGCAAACAGCAGCGAGTGGGTAAAACCGCGATGGCCGAAAATATTGCCGTAGGCAATACCGAATTTAAAGGCGAGAACGTCAGCATCGGGCAGCATCGCCAGGGCGACGCCAGCGAAGAGTAGGCGCGGGGGAATCACGCGCGTGCCCAGTCCTAAACCAAGGCACAGCGGTACGGCAGCATGAGTGATAATCGTTGGCATCGGGTGTCCGTCAACAGAAAGGAAAAACAAAGTATTAACGGAAAACGCAGGGAATGCAGCAGAGGGATATTCTGAAATTTTGCCAATAAAAACCCGGCGTTGCAGGGCTTCGCCGGGTAATAAGACGCTCTACCGTACGGATTAGGCGGTAACGGTTACGCTCTGGCCTTCAAAATTCACGGTTTGGCCGGCGACAATTTTGCAGCGCTTGCGGGTTTCCACCGCACCGTCAACTTTCACCAGACCGTCGGCAATGGCGATTTTCGCCTGTGCGCCGCTTTCGCTCCAGCCTTCCAGTTTCAGTAAGTCACAGAGTTCCACATGCGGATGCTTACCCAAAGAAAATGTTGCCATCTTATGCCTTCTCCACGTCGTGATACTCTTCACACGCCTGTAAGGTGTTTTCAATCAGGGTGGCGACGGTCATTGGCCCGACGCCGCCCGGTACCGGGGTGATGTAAGACGCGCGCGCGGCGGCATCTTCAAACACCACATCGCCGACTACTTTACCGCTTTCGAGGCGATTAATCCCGACATCAATCACGATGGCACCTTCTTTAATCCACTCACCGGGGATAAAACCAGGTTTACCGACTGCCACAATCAGCAGATCCGCGTTTTCCACGTGGTGACGCAGATTTTTGGTGAAGCGGTGGGTGACGGTGGTGGTGCAGCCAGCCAGCAGCAGCTCCATGCTCATCGGACGACCCACGATGTTGGATGCGCCAATCACCACGGCGTTCAGGCCATAGGTGTCGATGTTGTAGCGTTCCAGCAGCGTTACGATGCCGCGCGGCGTGCACGGACGAAGGCGCGGCGCGCGCTGGCACAGGCGACCCACGTTGTACGGATGGAAGCCGTCTACGTCTTTATCCGGGTCGATACGTTCCAGAACTTTCACGTTATCGATGCCGGCTGGCAGCGGAAGCTGGACCAGAATGCCGTCGATGGTGCTATCGGCGTTCAGGGTATCAATCAGCGTCAGCAGTTCCGCTTCGCTGGTGGTTTCCGGCAGATCGTAAGAGCGGGAGATGAAGCCCACCTCTTCGCAGGCTTTGCGCTTGCTGCCGACATAAATTTGCGATGCGGGATTGCTGCCAACCAACACAACGGCCAGCCCAGGAGCGCGTTTTCCGGCCGCAACGCGAGCCTTCACTTTTTCCGCAACTTCAGAGCGCACCTGCTGCGCAATCGTTTTACCGTCAATAATCTTTGCTGCCATCAGGATAAATATTCCATCTGTCATTCACGAAGGGGGGATGTACATATTTTGTCAGATGCGAGGCTCGCTGTCAGTTATCGTTTGCGAGTTTTCAACGGAAAGTGTTTTTGCTGAACTGTTGAGCGATTGTTGACGCGACTTTATCCACTGCCGCATTCAACGCAGGTTTCACGAGGAAATGGATTGACTCATCGGTCAGTGACCGTATAATTCCACGCGCTTCACCCCATCAGGAAGTTTTGACTTCCCCCAGTGCGCCCTTAGCTCAGTTGGATAGAGCAACGACCTTCTAAGTCGTGGGCCGCAGGTTCGAATCCTGCAGGGCGCACCATTTTCTTAATTTTTCCCCAATGCAATCACCTCGTTATACGCTCCCTGGCAAGAGTGCGAATCTGCTCACATAATGTTCACTGTTCGTTTGTCTAAACCCGAGAATAAGAATTATACTGTATGAAATTACAGTATGGTAACGGAGGCAGTATGGACTATGAGATTAAGCAGGTGAAACCGCGCAAAATCGCAGGTTTTCATATGGTTGGGCCGTGGGAACAGACGGTCAAACAAGGCTTTGAGCAGTTGATGAAGTGGGTTGACGGTCAACAGATTCCCGCCCAGGAGTGGCTTGCCGTCTATTATGACAACCCGGACGAAGTGCCAGCGGAAAAGCTGCGCTGCGATACGGTAGTTTCGGTGGCCGATGACTTTGTCGTGCCAGCTCACAGTGACGGCGTGATGACGGCGGAAGTGGCCGGAGGCTTGTACGCTGCGGCGCACGCTCGTGTCGAAAACCATGATTTTGCCACGCCGTGGTATCAGTTTTTCGATAGCGTTCTGAAAGATGAAACGCACCGGTTGGCGGCTAAACCCTGTTTTGAAATTTACCATAACAACGGGGCGGAAGACGGTTACTGGGATATTGAAATGTATGTCGCGGTAGAGCCGAAAGCGTAATGAAAAATGCCAGAGCGCGTTGGCGGCTCTGGCGTTGTTACCAGCGAATTCCTGTTGCGGTCTATGACGCCTTAAAGGGAGTCTAAGGAAGTACCAATTGGCGCTTAGCGCAGCGTTTTGGCAATAGCGCTGAACATCAGCGAGGCCTCAAGCGGCTGTGCGCTGAACGATGGCTCCGCCTGCGGCCAGGTTGACCACTGGACGATCACCAGGTTTTCTGCGCGGTTGACCATGATCATCTGACCAAAAATCCCCAGCGCCCACATCGAACCTTTCAGCGAATCCCTGGCCGTTGGCACCACGTTTTTTGCATTGGCAGGCACTTCATTATTCCACCACTGGTAGCCGTAAATTCCCTGAGGGTGTGCCGCCGATACCGATTTTTGCGCCGTATTCCAGTTGGCCGATTGCGCGACCCAGTTATCCGGCAGGATCTGTTTGCCGTTTGGCAACTGACCATTGTGCAGGACGAATTCACCAAAGCGGCCCCAATCTTCCAGCGTGGCGTTAAAGCCGTGCGCGCCGACGTCGTGCTGGCCCTTGGTATAGGAATGCCATACGCCGTCGTTGGCCATACCGTATGGTTGCCAGATGGTCTGTTCCAGATAGCTAGCGAGCGTCATGCCAGTTGCGCGTTCCAGCACATCGCCCAGCAGCCAGGCGCCGCCGGAAGAGTAAGACCAGACTTCGCCCGCCGGATGCGCGCGTTTCAGGCCCGATACCAGCGTACGAACGCACTCGTAGGCCCCCGGATGTGCCTCACATTGCGTCAGTTTGGCAAAATCAGACTGTGGGTTGGTGTAATCTTCGTTCCACGCCACGCCGGAAGTGTGCTGAATCAACTGCTTAAGCGTGACGCCGTCCCAGGCGGTGCCTTTCAGATCCGGTTCATACTGCGTCACCAGGTCGTCCATTGAGCGGATTTTTCCCTCTTTCAGCGCTACGCCAAACAGGATTGAGACCACCGCTTTACCCACTGAACGCGAGGTCCAAAGCGTCGTATCCGTATTCCCCTCCGCCAGATATTTGAAGGCAACCTTACCGTCTTTCAGCACCAGCATTCCGCTGACGTTCTGCCGCTGAAGATAGTCCTGTAAATTCCACTGCTTGCCGTTTACCTCATAGCTCGCCTGCGTCAGCGGTTTATCGGCGGCTACCAGCGGCGTTGCTTTACCATGGCGGAAGACATCACCTTTGTAGTTGCGGTAATCATTACGAAAACCGACAACGCGCTCGGCCTGGCTCCAGGTCAGCATTTTTTGCGTATCCGGCAGTTTGGCATCAAATGGCGCGGGGCATTCGGTCAACGCTGTTCCCTCACAGGCCGCCATGGCGGGCGCGGAGATAAAGGCTGCGGCCATCAGGCTCGCTAACAGACAGGACTTTGCAGGGAAGGATTTATGTTTATTATTCATAGTGTTCTCGATTTTAGTTATACCCGTAGACTCGCCGCTACCGCGTAGAGGTAGGACGGATTGAGTATAAAAATCGGCGCACTATAATAACAAACGCGTTATGGGGGGAAAACCCCCACAACAACAGCCAAAGGAGACCGGTGTGGCATCATTGTCCTACTCATTTTCACAGCTTGAAGCGTTCACCACCGTCGCCGAATGCGGCAGCCTGGTGAAGGCCGCCGGTAAATTGGAGAAAGACCGCACCACGCTGCGCGATCTTATCGATCTTCTTGAGGACGGACTCGGCTATGCGCTTTTTGTTCGCCAGGGGCGAGCGCTACAGCTGACACCTCAGGGCGAACAGCTTCATCGCCAGGCGCACCTGCTAATGCGTCAGGCGCGAGCGTTTGAGCAGTTTGCTCGTCAGGTCCCGTCCACTGAGGCCCAGGAGCTGAGCATCGCCTACGATCCTTTTACCCCGCGACGTTTTTTACAGGCTTTAATCGCCCTGATGACGACACGCCATATTCGTCTGAGCCTGCGATGCGCCTCGCGTGAGGAAGGGGAACGGGCGCTGGCGAGTGGACACGCGGACTTAGGCTTCTTTCAGGCCAATAATCATAGCGTGGGCAGTGAAATGGAGTGGCGTGCGCTGGGGGCTATCGACATGGACTTTTTTGCCGCCGATAGCCTGTTCGTCGATGCTGTACGTCCGTGTTCGCTGCTCGATCTTTCCCTGAGGCCGCAGGTGGTGATGCATTCGGCGAGCGATATCCCGATGGCGCGACGGCTGCAAATTTCCGGCAATGTGATTATGGCTAATGAACTGGAGATGCTGCGCAGCTTGATTGAGGCCGGGTGCGGTTGGGGATTTTTACCGACCCATTTTCAGGCATCGCGCTGGGAGAATGTGTCGGCAATTCCAACGGTAGTGGGCAATGAAGGCATCAGCCAGACGATGGTGACCCTCTGGCGCCCGGGTAGTGAAAAGCGTGCATTGATTGACGACACGTTGCTCCGGCTCTCGTCGTTGTGGCGGGAAGCGAACTCGCCCAGCGGTGAAAAACGATAGCGTGCGCTATTGACGTCGGTCGGCAGCAATCACCAATCCTATCCCGGATAAGGTGATAACAATCGCCAGCAGCATCCGCCCATCGAGGGCTTCACCCATAAAGACCAAACCACCGAATGCCGCGAGGCAGGGAACGCTCAGCTGGAGCGTGCTGGCGGTGGTGGGGCTAAGTTTCGGCAACAGTGAATACCAGAGCAGATACGCGCCACCGGACATCAACGCGCCGGAGGTAATTGCCAGCAGAACGCCGTAGATATCGGCCTTCATCGACATGCCGCTGAAAGCAAAAATCAGCAACGCCATCGGCACCGCCAGCATAAAATTGCCCGCTGTTGCAGCCGCGGCATCACGTACTTTTTTCCCGGTAATGCAGTACACCGCCCAGGCCGCGCCGGAAATCATCATCAAAATAGACGCGCCGATGGACGGATGCCCCGCGCCCGGTAACAACAGTAGCGACAGCCCGCCCATTGCCGCTAGCATGCCGATGCTTTTCAGCCATGTTAGCCGCTCCCCGCGCGCAAGCCCCCAACCACTCATCACTACCTGGACGGTACCGAAAAGCAGCAGCGCTCCGGCGGCGGTGGTTAACGACACATACGCTAGTGAGAAGGCGAAAACGTACACGGCGAGCAGCGCGGCGTTCAACAAATTAAATTCGGCTTTTCTTCGCATCCCCGGCAGCTGTAACAGCAAAAATAGCGCCACCGCGCCGCTGAGCAAACGCAGGCTGCTGAACGACACCGCATCCATATGCAGCCCTTTGAGCGCCAGTCGGCATAACAGTGAATTGGCGGCAAAGGCGACCATCGCGAGAACAATTTTGAGCAGCACAAGGGCTCCTTTTTAAAGCGGTAGCCGAGATTATGCGGCAGGTCGCGGCTTGCCGCACGCGCGTTTTGTGCACTGAAGGAAACATGCAATTGTCTGCGCCATCATGACCATCGCGGCGGTTACATCTTATTACGCTTGATCATGAAAAGATAATGAGTATAGTTCTCAGTCTCTTTTTTATTCACCGCTTGATGCCGCTGGCTCAGTAATCAATGAGGGATGTTTCACAGGGGAATTCTGGGGCGAGACGCTGCAAAAAGCCTGCTGGCACCATCGGTGAATTTTTATTGCATACCAAGGACTCCTCCCATGACGATGAAACTCTCGACGCTGGCACTGGCAATCAGCGCCGTCATTCCTGCCGCCTACGCTGCCACCGCTGACGATACAACCACCAAGAAAAACCAGACCGAAACCATGGTCGTACAGGGCGTGACAAGCGGTGATTTTACCCCCGGCGGCGAACAGCTGGTCCCGGCTTACCTTGATGGGCAAATTGCCCACGGTGGTCGCATCGGGATGCTGGGCGAGCAAAAAGCGATGGACGTACCGTTTAACGTCATCGGTTACACCTCTAAATTGGTTCAGGATCAACAGGCGAAAACCATTGCTGATGTGGTCAAAAATGATGCTGGCGTCCAGGCCGTGCAGGGTTACGGCAACTTTGCGGAAACCTACCGCATTCGCGGCTTTAAGCTCGACGGCGACGACATGACCATGGGCGGCCTGTCCGGCGTGGTGCCGCGTCAGGTGATGGATACGCAGATGCTTGAGCGCATCGAGGTCTTTAAAGGGGCCAACGCACTGGTGAACGGGGCCGCCAGCTCCGGCGTCGGTGGCATGATTAACCTAGAACCGAAGCGGGCCGAAGATATTCCAACCACGCGCATTGGCGTGGATTACACCGGTGACTCACAGGTCGGCGGCTCGCTGGATCTGGGCCGTCGCTTTGGCGATGACAACCAGTTTGGCGCACGCGTGAACCTGCTGCATCGTGAAGGGGAAGGGCGCGTCGATAACGATAATCGGCGTACCACGCTGGCCTCGATAGGGCTGGACTACCGCGGCGATCGCTTCCGTTCCTCTTTTGATTTTGGCTACCAGAAAAAAACCTTCCACGGCGGGGAAATGGGGATTGGCTTTGCCGCCATTAGCGAGGTGCCGAAGGTGCCGAGCAACACCAAAAATACCGGGCAGAAGTGGGGCTACAGCGATATCGAAAACGAATTCGGTATGGCCAAAGCGGAATACGATCTGACCGATAACTGGACCACCTACGCGGCCTTAGGCGCGCAGCATGCGCATGAGGAAGGGACCTACGGCGCACCGAAGCTGACCAATATCAACGGCGATGCCACCATCAGTAGTATGGATACTAACCGTATCATCGATAGTTTCAGTGGGATGGGCGGTATTCGCGGCAACTTTGATACCGGCGCGGTGTCGCACAAAGTCAACATTGGCTACTCGGCGCAGATGCGCAGTGACGCCACCGCCTGGCGTATGTCGAGCGCTAAGACCAACAAAAACGTCAATATCTATAATAACCACGATGTGAACATGCCTGCTTATACCTCGGTTGGCGGTAACTACCATGATCCGCTGACCACGGCACGCAACCGCACCCAGGGCTGGCTGTTCAGCGATACATTGGGCTTCTTCGACGACAGCCTGCTGTTTACCGCTGCCGCGCGTAATCAGAAGGTGGTGATTCGTAACTACAGCAACAAGACTGGTCTGGAAACCACCACCGCCACCTTCACCGAAAGCCGCTGGATGCCAACCTTCGGCGTGGTCTACAAGCCGTGGGAAACGGTGTCGCTGTACGCCAACCATACTGAAGCGCTGCAGCCGGGCGGCAACGCACCGAACACGGCGAAAAACTTTGGTCAGAGCATCGGTATTGCCCATTCCAAACAGGAAGAAGTGGGCGTGAAGGTTGACTACCAGCGCGTGGGCGGCTCGCTGTCCCTGTTCCAGATTAAGAAACCGTCTGGCGTACTGGACAGTGACGGCTACTACCGTATGGACGGTGAACAGCGCAACCGCGGCCTTGAGCTGAGCGTCTTCGGCGAGCCGATGTTTGGCCTGCGCCTGAACGGCAGCACTTTATGGATTGACCCGGAGATGACCAAAACGAAAGGCGGCCTCAACGATGGCAACGATGCTATCGGCGTCTCCCGCTTCTACGCCGTGCTGGGTGCCGAATACGATATCAAACCGGTGGACGGCCTGACGGCAACCGCGCGCGTGAACCATACCGGCTCACAGTATGCGGATTCCGCCAACACCAAGAAGCTCGATAGCTACACCACGCTGGATTTAGGCATGCGCTACCGTATGCACCTGAACCAGGAGCAGAACGACCTGGTATGGCGCGTTGGTGTAACCAACGTGATCAACGAGAAGTACTGGTCCGGCGTGGATGATACCGGCGTCTATCTGTTCCAGGGCGAGCCGCGCACCCTGAAACTCTCGGTAAGCTACGACTTCTAAGTCATTGCAAATATAGGGGTATTGCCCCGGAGGCTGATGCTTTCCGGGGCTTTTTACTACTGGGGCACGGGTACTGATTGCCTTGCGACAAGCCGCGCTAAGTGTTAAAAGGTGCCCCTTCATATTAATGCTACAGGGGTTAGACGTGAGAAACGCGTCATCAGCATCCAGCCAGAATCAACCGGATGCCTCGTCGGAAGCTATCCCGACGCTTCACCGCGGATTACAAAACCGCCATATCCAATTAATCGCCCTCGGCGGCGCCATCGGTACCGGCCTGTTTCTCGGTATCGGCCCGGCCATTCAAATGGCAGGCCCGGCGGTCGTTCTCGGTTATGCCATCGCCGGTATCATCGCTTTTATGATCATGCGCCTGCTGGGCGAGATGGTGGTTGAAGAGCCGGTATCAGGATCGTTTGCCCATTTTGCTTATAAATACTGGGGGCCGTTCGCCGGATTTCTGTCTGGCTGGAACTACTGGGTAATGTTCGTGCTGGTAGGCATGGCCGAACTGACCGCCGCCGGGATCTATATGCAATATTGGCTGCCGGACATCCCAACCTGGGTGTGGGCCGCAGGCTTCTTTGTGCTGATCAACGCCGTCAACCTCGTGAACGTGCGCCTGTACGGCGAAACGGAATTCTGGTTTGCGCTGATTAAAGTGCTGGCGATCATCGGCATGATTGGCTTTGGTATCTGGATGCTGGCATCCGGCAAAGGCGGCGATCATGCGGGAATCGATAACCTGTGGCGCTTTGATGGCTTCCTCGCCACCGGCTGGCAGGGGCTTATCCTGTCGCTGGCGGTTATCATGTTCTCCTTCGGCGGGCTTGAGCTTATCGGCATCACGGCGGCAGAAGCGCGCGATCCGGAAACCTCTATTCCTAAAGCCGTGAACCAGGTGGTTTATCGTATCCTGCTGTTTTATATCGGTTCGCTTATCGTCCTGCTGGCGCTGTATCCGTGGGTCGAGATCAAATCCGATAGTAGCCCGTTTGTGATGATCTTCCACAATCTGGACAGCAACCTGGTGGCTTCGGCGCTGAACTTCGTCATTCTGGTGGCGTCACTGTCGGTCTATAACAGCGGTGTCTATTCCAACAGCCGCATGCTGTTCGGCCTCTCCGTGCAGGGTAACGCGCCGCGCTTTTTAACCAAAGTCAGCCGTCGCGGCGTGCCGGTGAATTCGCTGATCCTTTCGGGAACCATCACTTCGCTGGTGGTGCTGGTGAACTATCTGCTGCCGCAAAAGGCCTTCGGCCTGCTGATGGCGCTGGTGGTGGCGACGCTCTTGCTGAACTGGATAATGATCTGCATGGCGCACCTCAAATTCCGTGCCGCGATGCGGCGTAAGGGCCGCGAGCCGAAATTCAAAGCGCTGTGGGCTCCTGCCAGCAACTACATCTGCATCGCCTTCCTGCTGATGGTTTTTGTGCTGATGTGCACCATGGACGGCATGCGCCTGTCGGCGATTCTGCTGCCGGTGTGGGTGCTGTTCCTGTTTGTCGCGTTTAAGACGCTGCGCCGCAAAGCGTAATCCTCGTGAAATGCGGTACGGCCGTTAGCGCCGTACCGTTTCTCGCCTTCCTGAACCGCCTGTACCCGATCTCTCGCCAGTGGCAGGATCCTAACTCTCCCTGTTCATTACCGCGATCGGCGGACGATTTTTAATCGTGACCGTTCTCGCAAATCTATACTGTGCCGCGCGATCTTATTTTTGTAATCGATTACTTTTCGGTTGAACTGTTTTTGTAATCGATTACTTTGAGGGTGAAAACATGGTCTCTACAACGCAAGGTTCAGAAAATAGCGGCGTACAGCACCGGCTGTTGGTGCCGCGTCTGTCGTTGATGATGTTTATGCAGTTCTTTATCTGGGGCAGCTGGTCGGTGACGCTTGGGCTGGTGATGAGCCAGCACAACATGTCTTTGCTGATTGGCGATGCTTTCTCGGCAGGGCCGATTGCCTCCATTCTCTCGCCGTTCGTGCTGGGGATGCTGGTTGACCGTTTCTTCCCATCGCAAAAGGTGATGGCGGTGATGCACCTGCTGGGGGCGGTGATCCTGTGGTTTGTCCCACAGGCGCTGGTGGCAGAAAACGGCGCGCTGCTGATTGGCCTGCTGTTTGGCTACACCCTTTGCTATATGCCCACGCTGGCGCTGACCAACAACATTGCTTTCCACAGCCTGAACAATATCGACAAAACTTTCCCGGTCGTGCGCGTGTTCGGCACCATCGGCTGGATTATTGCCGGGATCTTTATCGGTGTGACCGGTATTTCTGATACCACCGGCATCTTTACTCTGGCCGCGTTGTGCTCGGTTGTGCTGGCGGTTTACAGCCTGACTCTGCCGCACACGCCGGCCCCGGCGAAAGGTCAGCCGCTGAAGCTGCGCGATCTGTTCTGCGCCGACGCGTTTGCATTACTGAAAACCCGTCACTTCCTGGTCTTTGCCATCTGCGCGACGCTGATTTCGGTCCCGCTGGGCACCTACTATGCCTATACCGCGTCGTACCTTGCGGACGCGGGCGTGGCGGATGTCAGCACCGCGATGTCGTTTGGCCAGATGTCGGAAATCGTCTTTATGCTGATTATCCCGCTGCTGTTCCGCCGCCTGGGCGTGAAATACATGCTGCTTATCGGCATGCTGGCGTGGTTCGTGCGCTACATGTTCTTTGCGCTGGGCATCAATGAAGAGACGCGTTTCCTGCTGTACCTCGGCATTCTGCTGCACGGCGTGTGCTATGACTTCTTCTTTGTGGTGGGCTTTATCTATACCGACCGCGTGGCGGGCGAAAAGGTGAAAGGGCAGGCACAGAGCATGGTGGTGATGTTCACCTACGGGATCGGCATGCTGCTGGGCTCACAAATCTCCGGTGCGCTGTATAACCAGCTGGTGGCCGGGCAGAGCGTGCCGCAGGCGTGGGTAAACTTCTGGTGGATTCCGGCGGTTGCGGCGGTGGTGATTGCATTCATTTTCCTGCTCTCGTTTAAATACGACGAAAAAGAGCAGGCGTAATTTTTTTAAGGAGGGGGTATGAAAACCATTAAGGGCCCGGGCATTTTTCTCGCCCAGTTTATCGGCACTGAAGCGCCGTTTAATACGCTTGATGGGCTGGCTGAGTGGGCGGCGGGGCTGGGGTTTAAAGCGCTACAGCTGCCGTGTAACCATCCGGGAATTTTTAATCTCGAGCAGGCGGCGGCCAGCCAGACCTACTGCGATGATATCGCCGGGCGTCTGGCGGAACATGGGCTGGTGATTAGCGAACTCTCGACCCATCTGGAGGGGCAGCTGGTTGCCGTGAATCCCGTCTATGACAATGCGTTTGATGCTTTTGCACCGGCGGCCGTAAGAGGCAACCCGGCGGCCCGCCAGCGCTGGGCGGTGGAAAGCGTGAAGCAGGCGGCGCAGGCCTCGGCGCGGCTGGGGCTAAAGGCACACGCGACATTTTCCGGCGCGTTAGCCTGGCCGTTTTTCTATCCGTGGCCGCCGCACAACGCGGCGCTACTCGATGAGGCATTTGATGAGCTGGCGCATCGCTGGCAGCCGATCCTTGACTGCTTTGATGAGCACGGCGTGGATCTGTGCTACGAAATTCACCCCGGTGAAGATCTGCACGATGGCGTGACCTTCGAGCGTTTTCTGGAGAAGGTGGATAACCACCCGCGCTGCCATATGCTGTATGACCCAAGCCACCTGCATTTGCAGAACATTGACTATCTGGCGTGGCTTGATATCTACCACTCGCGTATTCGGGCGTTCCACGTCAAGGACGCCGAGTTTGAGCGCAACGGGCGCAGCGGCGTCTACGGGGGCTATCAAAACTGGCAAAACCGCGCCGGACGTTTCCGTTCACTGGGCGACGGCGATATTGATTTCAAAAAGATCTTCAGCAAGCTCACCCAGTACGATTTTGACGGCTGGGCGGTGATGGAGTGGGAGTGTTGCCTAAAGGACGCGCAGACCGGCGCGCGCGAAGGCAGTGAATTTATCCAGCGGCATATCATCCCCGTTTCCGCACGGGCGTTTGATGACTTTGCTGCCGGCAGCGAGGTGCGCGGATGATTCAGGTTGGTATCGTGGGTTCTGGCTTTATTGGCCCGGCCCACATTGAAGCGCTGAGACGGCTAGGATTTGTCGAAGTGGTGGCGTTGTGCGATGTGTCGCTGGCAGCGGCGCAGGAAAAGGCGCGCCAGCTGAATATCCCCCATGCCTACGCTGATGTCGATGCGCTGCTGGCCTATCCGGGGCTACAGGTGGTGCATAACTGCACGCCGAATTTCCTTCATGCGCAGGTCAACCGGCAGATTTTACGCGCCGGAAAGCATGTGTTTTCTGAAAAGCCGCTGTGTATGACCGTGGAAGAAGCGCGCGAGCTGGAACAACTGGCGCAGGCGGCAGGCGTGGTGCACGGCGTCAGCTTTGTTTATCGCCAGTTTGCCATGGTGCAGCAGGCGGCGAGTATGGTTCGCAACGGCAGCGCCGGGCGTCTGTTCTCCGCCTACGGCGGCTATCATCAGGACTGGATGCTGTTGGAAACCGATTTTAACTGGCGCGTTGATGCCGGGCAGGGCGGCGTTTCCCGCGCGGTGGCGGATATAGGCTCCCACTGGTGCGACACCGTGCAGTTCGTGACAGGGCGGCGCATTGTTGAGGTGATGGCGGATCTCTCTATCGTCTGGCCGACGCGCAAAGCCAGCGTGGCCGCCGAGGCAACCTTCAGCGAGCATCGCCCAGATGCGCAGTATCAGGATGTGCCGGTGACCACCGAAGATGCCGGTTCGGTGCTGTTCCGTTTTGACGATGGTAGCAAAGGCTGTTTTAGCGTGTCGCAGGTCAGCGCCGGGCGCAAAAACCGTCTCCATTTTGATATCAATGCCAGCGACTGTTCGCTGTCCTGGGATCAGGAAACGCCGCAGCAGCTGTGGATTGGCCAGCGTCATCAGGCTAATCAGTTACTCAGTGACGATCCTGGTTTGTTAAACCGCGACGTCGCCGGGCAGGCGCATTTTCCCGGCGGCCATAGCGAAGGCTGGCCGGATGCGTTTAAGAACATTATGCTGAACTTTTATCAGGCCGTTCGTGCGGGTGAAATGCCTGCTGAAAACGCGCGGCGTTTTGCTTCGTTTAGCGAAGGAGCAAATGTCATGTATATCATTGACGCCATCGTTAAAAGCCATCAACAGCGGCGCTGGGTCAGCGTGGAACAATAACTTTGTGCCCGGTACGCCGGGCACGGTTTTTATGATAGCCTGCACGCAAAGCGTTAATTGCAGGGAATAGCGTAGCTATGTCAATTCAGAAAATCGCCCAGCTGGCGGGCGTTTCGGTAGCCACCGTATCGCGCGTATTAAACAACAGCGACACGGTGAAGGCGAAAAACCGCGAGCGGGTTTTGCAGGCGATAAAAGAGAGTAACTATCAGCCAAACCTGCTGGCGCGCCAGCTGCGTACGGCGCGTAGCTCAATGATCCTGGTGATGGTGTCCAACATCGCCAACCCGTTTTGCGCCGAGGTGGTGAAGGGAATCGAAGAAGCCGCCGAGAAAAACGGCTACCGTATTCTGCTGTGCAATTCCGGTTCCGATATTGAACGTTCTAAATCCGGCCTGCGTCTGCTCACCGGTAAAATGGTGGATGGCATCATCACCATGGACGCTTTTAGCAAGCTGCCCGAGCTGACCACCGTGATTGGCGATGCGCCGTGGGTGCAGTGCGCGGAGTACGCCGATGCGGGCGCGGTCTCCTGCGTGGGGATCAACGATGTCGATGCCGCTGAACATGCGGTCGGCTATCTGGCGGCGCAGGGGCATCAACGTATCGCCCTGATTAACCACGATCTGAGCTATAAATATGCCCGCCTGCGTGAACAGGGGTATCACACGGTGCTGCAACAGCAGGGGTTTGAGTTTGACGCCGTGGAATACGCCAACGATCTTAGCGCGGCGGCGGGGAAGGCGGCGATGAAAAATCTGCTGGCGATGAATCCGCGTCCCAATGCGGTCTTTGCCGTGTCCGACTCGCTGGCGGCGGGGGCTATGCGCGCCATTGAGCAGGCCGGACTGCAGGTGCCGCAGGATATTGCGGTGATTGGTTTTGATGGCACCGAGCTTGCGGAAATGGTGTCGCCGCAGCTCACCACCGTGGAGCAACCTTCGCGAGAAATCGGTGCCAAAGCGGTGGAGCTGCTGCTGAATAAAATTGAAAATCCGGACGAGCCAACCGAAAGGGTGATGCTCGACTGGCGCTTTATTTCACGCGCCAGCGCCTGATTACGACTGTCCGAACGCGCCTGAGAGGGCGCGAATATCATTGCCGGTTGGCGATTGATGAATCCGCAACCCAAACTCTTCCACCACCGCGAAAATATGGTCAAAGATATCGGCCTGAATACTCTCATATTCCGCCCACACCACGGTGTTGGTGAAGGCATATATCTCAATCGGCAGGCCGTTATTATCCGGTGCTAACTGACGTACCATCAGCGTCATATCTTTGCGAATCCGCGGGTTATTACGTAGATATTCATTAAGATAGGCACGGAAGGTCCCGATATTGGTCATCTTGCGCAGATTAAGCACCGACTCACCGCTGCCGTGCTGCTGGTTCCACAGCGTAATTTCCTCATGACGGGAGTCCATATACGGTTTCAACAGCCGGGCCTGAATTAAGCGCTGCTGTTCCTGCTCATCGAGAAAATGAACGCTGGTGGTATCGATATTAATGCTGCGCTTAATTCGACGCCCGCCGGAGGCTGACATTCCGCTCCAGTTTTTAAACGAGTCCGAGACCAATGACCAGGTTGGAATGGTGGTGATAGTATTATCCCAGTTACGCACTTTAACGGTGGTTAAACCAATATCAGTGACTGCGCCATCCGCACCGTATTTCGGCATCTCCAGCCAGTCGCCGAGCTTGAGCATATCGTTGGCAGAAAGCTGAATGCCCGCCACCAGGCCAAGAATCGGGTCTTTAAATACCAGCATTAATACCGCTGCCATCGCCCCGAGTCCGCTTATTAGAATCGCCGGTGATTGCCCCAACAGCAGGGAAATTATCAGGATACCAACCAGAATTGCGCTGACTAATTTAACGCCCTGGAATATTCCTTTTAACGGCAGTTGCGATGCTGCCGAAAGTTTCTGCGACAGGTTAAAAATAACGTCGAGCAGGGAGAAAAATGACAGCAGGGCATACAGCATGACCCAAAGCTGGGCAACGGTGGTTAATATTTGTGCCGCATCGCTGCCTTTTTGCAGCCACAACACGGCCTGCACATTGACAATAATCCCCTGCAGGGTAAAGGCCAGGCGGTGAAACAGTTTGTTCTGCGTGATGATTTGCAGCCATAAATGGCTACTGGCCTGCGCGCGTTTCTCAAAGGTGCGAAGTACCAGCCGATGAAGTATCAGGTGGACAATGATGGCAGTGAGAAAAATAATACCAAAGATAATTACTAGCGAATTGGTATGGTTTATTTCAATGCCCATTTCTTCGATTTGGGTAATCAGTTCCTGCATAACGTCTCCTATATAGCCAGCCATCTATAATGGACAGGCTGGCTATATTATGCAAACGGCGACGCACGTTATCCCTAAAGCGGCTTCCGCCTCACCGCTTCGGGACGCAAGAAAGTACAGGATCTTAAGATGACGAGGCGGCAAGCTGCGGGGAGCGGTTTAAATGATGGCGCAGACTAATGGCGATAACCGCCAGCAGCAGCATCATCCCCGCTTCAACCCCGAGAAAACCAATCATGGCCTGCGGGTAGCTGCCGTGGTGACTGCGCATCAGAGCCAGCAGCAGTGAGCCAAACACCGCCGGGCCGAGACCCAGCGTCGCCTGTTGCAGCGTGCTGAGCAGGGCGCTGCCCGCCCCGGCGTCATTGGCGGTAATGTCGCGCATACCAACCCGATAGAAACAGTTCACAATCAGCGCCTGGCCGTAGCCAATCAGCGCGGTTGACGGCGCCAGCGTTAACGCACCCGTCGCCTGACCATAGTGATGGAACGTTTCCATCAACAGCAGCAGACCGCTTATCTGTACTGCCAGACCGGCTAACAGAATTTTCCCCATGCTGTGGCGAGCTATCAGCTTCGGCGCGTACAGCGCCGACAGGAAGTAGGCGACGCCGAGGGCGACAAAGCTATTGCCTGACTGCCACGGTGCCATGCCCAGGCCGGACTGCATGGTCAGCGCCATGCAGAACATAAAACCGGACCAGGCGCTAAAGAACAGCAGGGCAATCACCATCCCAAAGCGGATACTGGCCAGTTTTAATAACCGTGGCGGCAGCAGCGGGTGTTGACCGTGGCGCTCCTTGTGCAATGCGCTGGCGCGCATCCACAGCAGCAGGGGAATAATCGCCAGCAGCATCAGGCGCATTGACCAGGGCCAGTGCAGTTCTGGCCCCAGCGCCATCGGGAACAACAGGCAGCAGAGGATGAGTCCTAAACTCAGCGTCCCCTGCCAGTCGATACTGGCGTGTTCATCGCGGCGAGTTTCCGGCACGTAGCGGCGACTCAAGGCGAGCACCAGTAGGCCGATTGGGACATTGATGAAAAAGGCGTTACGCCAGCCGAGACCCGCGATATCCGCAGAGACCAGCCAACCGCCAAACATCTGACCGACAATAAACGAAATACCGCCAATGCCGCCGTACAGACTGATAGCGCGAGCATGAGCTGTTCCTTTCAGCGTCACATGCAGGGTCGCGAGGATCTGCGGCACAATCAGCGCCGCACCGGCCCCTTGCAACGTTCGCGCGGCCAGCAGTGCGCTAATCGAGTTAGCCAGGCCGCACAGCAGCGAAGCCAGGCTAAAAATCGCCACGCCCCACATAAACAGGCGCCGACGGCCGTAGTTATCGCCAAGCTTGCTGCCCATCGCCAGACACACAGCGAACGCAACGCCGTAGAGCGCGACGATAAGCTCCAGTTGCGTGGCGCTGGCGTGCAGCGACGCGGTGATTGAGTCGAGGGCGACGTTGGTAATTGAGGTGTCGATTTGCGGCAACATCAGCCCGGTCAGCAGCAGGAACAACCCTGCACGGCCGGGGGAAACAACAGACGTTTTCATGGTGACTCCATTGCGTCATTCAGCGATTGGCCGTAGCATCGCTGATTAGATAAACGGGTACCAGTTCCTGGTTATACTGGTACTGGCGCTACCATGCTGGAGATATCATGAGCCTCATCAGCCACAGTGAAATAGACACATCCCTCGCGCGGTTGGACGATAGCCGTAAGCAGCTCGGTACATTTTTACGGGCGCGTCGGGAAAGCCTCGATCCACAGCGATTAGGCCTGCCGCGCAGCGGGCGGCGGCGTACGCCGGGTTTGCGTCGCGAAGAGGTGGCGATGCTGGCGGACGTTGGCGTGACCTGGTACACCTGGCTCGAGCAGGGCCGGGAGGTCAACCCGTCGACGGCGGTGATGCAGGCCGTGGCCGAAGCGCTCCAGTGTAGCCCGCTGGAGACCCGACACCTGTTCGTGCTGGCGGGGCTGACGCCGCTGGAGTCTGCCAATGTCCCTCAATGTGAAGTTATCAGCCCCGGCGCGCGGCGCATGCTCGACAGCCTGCTGCCGCAGCCGGCCAGTATCCAAAAGCCCAATTTCGATATTGTGGCGTGGAACGAAGCCTTTTGTCGGCTGATGGGCGTCGATTTCTCAGCCATTCCGGAAGACGACCGAAATTGTATCTACCTGTATCTGACTCACCCCGGCTGGCGCAGTCGGCTGGCTAACCGCGATGTCCTCACCACTTTTGTCTCGTATTTCCGTGCCGCGATGGCCGATCACCGAGGCGAACCCGCGTGGGAAAATAAGCTTGCCCGCTTTTTTGCCGCCTCCGCTGAGTTTGAAATGCTATGGCACAAATGCCATGAGGTGCGCGGCGTCGAAAACCAGATTAAAACTTTCCATCATCCAGAGTTCGGAGATTTCCAGCTTCAGCAGATGTACTGGTACTCCGCACCGCGCAATGGCTCGCGGCTGCTGGTCTATTTACCGGTTGATGAAGCGGGTGAGGCGGTGTTGGCAAAGCTGTAGGGAGAGAAATTCCCGGCGTCGCTCTGCTCGGCCCGGCGCCGTTTTACGATCCGTTTTCCGCTATTGATGATTGAATCTGAACGTTATCGCCAGTACGCATAAAATCATGCGTGAATGGCGAATTAGCCTTTAATGCAATTTGCCTTATATGCTAATATTTCAGAGGCAAAAATCGTGTTCAAAATAGTGGTCCATGCGGATGTCAGGGGGGAGCTTCTGGCCCTGCCAGCGTCGGTTCAGGCCAAAATGATTGCTAAGATCGAGAAACTCCGGCGTAACCCCACCGCTTTACGGGAGCCTGACAGCAAGCCTCTGTCCCCGGGCCTTTTTGAGATCCGTACGTTAGGGGGAATTCAAAGTCGGGGCATCTATGTGTTCCAGCGGAATGAGACGATTTTCTTGCTACGCGTATTTGTGAAAAAAACGCCAAAGACACCTCCAGCAGAGATCCGTCTGGCGCTAAAGCGGCTACAGGAGATGAGAGATGAGCAAGAAAATAATTGATTGGGACGAACTGAAAACGGAAATGTTGGTGCAGCCCGATGTGCTGGCGGCATTCAATGCCGAGGAGCGGCGTGAACGGCTGCGTGAGATGCTGGCACAATGGCGCAACCATGCGGGTCTTACCCGTGCGCAGGTGGCCGCAAAAATGGGTGTCAGTGCACCAACGGTATCGCGAATGGAGGCTAACGTGACTCGTGCGAGCCTGGATACGCTGACGCGCTATGCGCTCGCCTGCGGCGTGAAGCATCCGCAGATCGTACTGTACTGAGCTTTCCCGGCGTCGCTTTGCTCGGCCGGGAAGAGATTGAGTTCAATCAGATCTCAGTGATTACCGTTGCTTCCGGCAGACGAGATTTTGGCAGCGCTTTGTTGAAGTCTTCCACGCTGTGATGGCCTACCGGCACAACCACCAGGCTGGTGAAGCCTTTCTCTTTCAGACCAAATTCAGCATCCATGATTTCGGCATCGAAACCTTCGATTGGCACTGCGTCGAGGCCCATTGCGCCCATCGCGAGCAGGAAGTTGCCCACGTTGAGGTAAGTCTGACGGGCTGCCCACTGGTCGTCGTCGTGATGCTCTTTGCGATGCAGGTCGGCGAAGAAGGTGCGGCCTTTGTGGTTGGCGGCTTTCGCTTCCGGCGTCGCAAAACGGCCATCGGCATCTTCCTGATCGACCACTTTTTCCAGCCAGGCGTCGTCAATGGCGGTTTTCGCGCAGAAGACTACCACGTGGGATGCATCCAGTATTTTGCGTTCGTTGAACACGTAGCCGCCCGCTGCGGATTTCGCCACGCGCGCTTTGCCTTCATCGGTGCTGGCGACGATAAAGTGCCACGGCTGGGAGTTGGTGCTGGACGGGCTATAGCGCAGCAGCGTTTTTAGATTGGCTGCCTGCTCAGCGGTCAGTTTTTTGCTGGCGTCGAAAGCCTTGGTGGAATAGCGCGCTAAAGCAACGGATACGATATCCATAAACACTCCTGAATGATGAAAGGCACCGCCAATCGGTGCGTTGAATCACAGAAGGGTACCGCGTGGATTCACAAATGAGAAGGTGTTCAATGCGATAACACTTATCGCATTGAACGTAAAATCAAACCGGACGCACTCGCTGTTGGACGCGCTTAGGCAGTTTATTGACCACCAGATTCCACGAATCTTCAATCAGGCTGTTAAGCAGACTGACGGTAATTTCCTCGCCCGGATAGACCGAAATCCAGTGCTTTTTGTTCATGTGGTAGCCGGGTTTGATATGCGGGTAGATAGCCTGATGCAGCAGCGACTGTTCGGGATCGACCTTCAGATTGATGATCGGCTCGCCGCGAAGGTAGGCTTTCAGCATAAACATTTTCCCTTCGACGGTGAAAACGTCGTACTCCGGGCCAAACGGCCAGTAGATATCAGAGAAGGGAAGGGTGAGCGCGAACTCGTGCGCACGCTCGTGCAGCGTTTTACCGTCCATTAGTCACCTTCAGCCAGCGCCAGCCACATCGCTTCAAAGCCCAGCGCCTTTAATTTATCGGCGCGCAGCGGTTCACGGCTGGCAAATTCAATGGTCGCTTCAGCAAGCGATAAGAAGAGCGCGTCGCCAAAAGCGCGGAAGTCATCGGACATAAACACCGCGCGTACCGAGCGTTGGCAGAGCTTTTGCAGCTCCGGGAACATGGCACGTACCTGTTCGATGGTTTCAGCGGTGATTTTTTCGCTCACTGCCATACGGCGAATAGCGTGATGTCCGGCGGGATTACGCACGCCCCAATCGATATAGCTGTTCCAGATATTGTGGGTAAACTCTTTTGGCGAGACGTTCTCAACCAGCCCGGCGAGCATCGCCTGGCACAGGTCGCTTTTTAAGTGCAGGTAAAGCGCGTTCAGCAGGTCATCCTTGGTGGCGAAATAGCGAAACAGTGTGCCTTCAGCAACCCCTGCACTGCGCGCGATCATCGCAGTCGACGCGGCAATACCCGATTGGGCAATGGCGCTGGTGGCGGCTTCCAGTAACGCTTGTTTTTTATCTTCACTCTTCGGACGAGCCACTACACTTTACCTCTCTGACTGTAAAAACGCTGATTGAAACATGTTGAGCCCTCGGACTTCAACGTCGATTGTCAAATTTTGAAAATTGCTTGACGATTTTTTCCACTCCTTTCTATAATGAGTGCCTACTCACTCATAATCAACTTTTTTCGTGTGGCTTCCTGGATGAAGCCGGTCTCGGGTCAGGACATGAAACGTCTTATCATCAGTGTGGTTGCCATCATGCTTATTGCCAGTGCAGCAAGTTTACCTTTTGTTCTCAACGCCGGTTTCGGACAAGCCCCGCAGGGCGCTGAGAAAAGCCTGATTGAGCGGTCGCCAAACTACCGTGACGGGGAGTTTCAAAACACGCTGCCGACGCCGGGTTTCAGCAGCGACAAAAACATGGTGGTCGCGCTGTGGGAGTTTTTAACCGTCAAACGTGAGAACGCCCGCCCGCAGCAGCCGCTGCCGCTGGTGCCGACCGATCTCGCCAGTCTGCCGCTCGAAACCGACACCATGATTTGGCTCGGTCATTCGTCGTGGTATCTGCAACTGTCTGGCAAGCGCATCCTGATCGATCCGGTTTTTAGTAGCTACGCCGCGCCGTTCGCCTTTTTGAACAAGGCGTTTGACGGCAACTACCCGTGGCAGGCCGCCAATATGCCGGAAATCGATCTGCTGATTATCTCGCACGATCACTACGACCACCTCGACTACGCCACCATTAAAGGGCTGATGCCGAAAATCAAACGCGCCGTGGTGCCGTTGGGCGTGGGTTCACACCTGCGCTACTGGGGAATGAAAGATGAAGTTGTAACCGAAGCCGACTGGCAGCAAAGCGTCGCTATTAGCGATGCGCTGAGCGTGCATGTGCTGCCCGCCCGTCACTTCTCCGGACGCGGCCTGAAGCGTAACCAAACGCTGTGGGCCAGCTTTATGTTCGTCACGCCGACGCAGAAGATTTACTACAGCGGCGACAGCGGCTACGGCCCGCACTTCAAAGCGATTGGTGAACAGTTTGGCAAGGTGGACATCGCCATTCTGGAAGATGGTCAGTATGACCAGGACTGGCGCTACATCCATATGATGCCGGAGCAGACCGCGCAGGCGGCGGTAGATCTTAACGCGCAGCGCGTGCTGCCAGGCCATGCCGGGCGCTTCGTGCTGGCGAAACATACCTGGGACGATCCGTACAAACGGCTGGCGCAGGCATCTAAAGACAAAGCGTATCGGCTGCTGACGCCGATGCAGGGCGAGCCGGTTTGGCCTGCCGACGCAACGCAAACATTTCGGGCCTGGTGGGAATAACCACCGGTTGTAGATAAACGAGGGGAGGGGTGTATGACCGAATTAGCCACTCAGGTGATCGACACACTGGTCGAATGGATTGACAACAATCTGCATCAACCGCTGCGCATTGATGAAATTGCCCGCCGGGCGGGGTATTCAAAATGGCATCTACAGCGCATTTTCTTACAGCACAAAGGGGAGAGCCTGGGTCGTTACATCCGCACGCGTAAGCTAAATCTGGCGGCGGACGAGCTGTGTACCACCGATCAAAAGGTTTACGATATCTGTCTGAAGTATGGGTTTGATTCCCAACAGACCTTTACGCGTATCTTCACCCGCACCTTTAACCAGTCGCCGGGAGCCTACCGTAAGGAAAACCATCGTCCACGAGCGCATTGATTTGCGCTATCGCCCAGCCAGGGAGAAGGCTGGGGCGATGACAACGTCCCCAGTCCTCAATCTGCCAGTGAAAACCAGCGCCGCCAAACGTAGCGCATCAGCAGATACTCAATGGTACCCAGCGCCAAAAACCACACGCAGAACAGCACGGTATAGAGCTGGCTCAGATCCATAAAATGGAAGGTCTCAACCAGCTTTTGTGCCAGCGTCAACCCCAACGAAGGCGCTGGCAGCAGTAAGCAGGAGAGAAAGGCCATCAATAAAATTCCGGCAGCGGTCATCAGAGATTCAAGCGGATGCTTCATGCGATGTTAATCTTTAGTTAAAGATATTATTGTCCGGTAATTTTTAATGGAACGCAATGTTTCTAATTTAATAAGTATCCCCATTAGTCAATGTAATAAATAACCAATCGCTACGAGAATAATCGCATGAGAAAGGTTAAATAATACTTTGGATTAAATTAAATTATTATTTCGTAAATAAACGTCATGCTTACGATAATATTTTTACAAAAGTATAAGTACTGTATCCAACCAGCGTGGCAACCACGATGGCTAGTGCGATGTACAGCGCCAGTCGGCGTCCGCGATAGATTCCAAACATTACGACCTCCATTTAGATAGGGTTTAAGAACATTCTGTGATATTAGTATTAGTAAATCAACTTAATGTCGTTTTTGATTTTATAGCGCAAGATATTTTATATGCGAATAAATATCTTTTGCTTAAAAATATTATTTAACGACGTCGCCTTGGCCAGAAATGAATTCAGGCTTTCCGCTAGCAGGAATTTAAAAGGAACTGCAAACTTGTCAAAAATGATGAACTCCCAGAATGTGCCGCACGCGGGTCGTGACCCGCAAGAGCACGCCTACCAGCTTTCTGCGCAGGACGTATTGGCGCAGATGAATAGCCAGCCCGAGGGGCTTAACGCCAGCGATGCAGAAAAGCGTCAGCATATCTATGGCCCGAATGCGCTGCCGGAAAAGAAAGGCAAGCCAGCGTGGCTGCGTTTCCTCGCCCACTTTAATGATGTCCTGATCTACGTCCTGCTGGCCGCTGCCGCGCTCACCGCGGTGATGGGCCATTGGGTTGATACCGCCGTGATCCTCGGCGTTACGGTGATTAACGCCCTGATTGGCCACATTCAGGAAAGCAATGCGGAGAAATCGCTGAAAAGCATTCGCAATATGCTCTCCAGCGATGCGCAGGTGATTCGTGACGGTAACCACATGACGGTGGCCACCACTGAACTGGTGCCGGGCGATATCGTGGTACTGCGCGCCGGTGACCGTATTCCGGCGGATATGCGTCTGATTGAAGCGCACAACCTGCGCGTGGAAGAGGCCATTCTGACCGGCGAGTCGACCGTCGTCGATAAACACACCGATGCGCTGCACGGCGAGCTATCGCTGGGCGATCGCACCAATATGCTGTTCTCCGGCACCACGGTGAGCGCCGGTGGCGGTAAGGGCGTAGTGGTTGCCACCGGTCAGGAGACCGAACTGGGCCACATCAACCAGATGATGGCGGGCATTGAAAAGCACCGTACGCCGCTGCTGGTGCAGATGGACAAGCTCGGCAAGGCTATTTTCGCCATTATTCTGGCGATGATGGCGGCGCTGTTTGTCTTCAGCATGCTGCTGCGTGACATTCCGCTCGGCGAGCTGCTGCTGTCGCTGATTAGCCTGGCGGTGGCTGCGGTGCCTGAGGGTTTACCGGCGATTATCTCCATTATTTTGTCGCTGGGCGTGCAGGCAATGGCGCGTAAGCGGGCGATTATTCGCAAGCTGCCAACCGTTGAAACCCTGGGGGCGATGACCGTGGTGTGCTCGGATAAAACCGGCACCCTGACCATGAATGAAATGACGGTGAAGGCGATTATTACCGCCGACTGCTGCTACCGCGTGGACGGTAACAGCTACGAGCCGCACGGCAATATCTATCTGGAAGGTTGTGACACCGCGGTTAAAGTACAGCCCTATACCGTGCTGGAAACCTATCTGCGCACTATCGACCTGTGTAACGACAGCCAGCTGATCCAGGATGCGCAGGGGCACTGGGGCATTACCGGTGGCCCAACCGAAGGTGCGCTGAAGGTGCTGGCGGCGAAAGCCAACCTTGAACCGCTGCGTAGCCAACTGGTTGCCAAGATCCCGTTTGATTCTCAGTACAAATACATGGCCACCCATTTCCTGCTCGGCGAGCAGGAGACGGTGATGGTGACTGGTGCGCCGGATGTGCTGTTTGCCCTGTGCCAGCAGCAGCAGACTTCGCGCGGCGTGATGCCATTCGACCGTGGCTACTGGGAGGCGGAAATGGCGCGCTTTGCCAGCCAGGGGCTGCGCATGGTGGCGGCGGCAACCAAGCCGGCGAACGCTGGACAGAAAACCCTCGACCATAGCGACCTGCAGGAAGGCCTGGTCTTCCTCGGTATTGCCGGGATGATGGACCCGCCGCGTCCGGAAGCGGTTGACGCTATCCACACCTGCCAGAATGCAGGGATCCGCGTGAAGATGATCACCGGCGATCACCCGCAGACGGCGATGAGCATTGGCCAGATGCTGGGGATCCGCAACAGCAGCGAAGCGATGACCGGCTACCAGCTAGAGCACATGGATGATGCTGAGCTCGCTAAAGCGGCAGTTGAGTACGATATCTTTGCACGCACCAGCCCGGAGCATAAGCTGCGTCTGGTTAAAGCGCTGCAGGAGAGCGGTGAAATCGTCGGTATGACCGGTGATGGCGTCAACGATGCCCCGGCCTTGCGTCAGGCGGATGTGGGGATTGCCATGGGCATTAAAGGCACTGAAGTGACCAAAGAGGCCGCCGACATGGTGCTGACCGATGACAACTTTGCCACCATCGCCAGCTCGGTGAAAGAAGGGCGTCGTGTCTACGACAACCTGAAAAAGACCATTTTGTTCATCATGCCGACCAACCTGGCTCAGGGGCTGTTGATTATTATCGCGCTGCTGGCGGGCAATATTATTCCGCTGACGCCGGTACTGATTCTGTGGATGAACATGGCGACTTCCGCCACGCTCTCCTTCGGTCTGGCCTTTGAGGCCGCCGAGCGTAACGTGATGAACCGTCCGCCGCGTAAAACCGGCCAGCACGTGATGGATGCCTTCGCCGTCTGGCGCGTGGCCTTTGTCGGCTCGATGATTGCCATCGCCGCGTTTATCCTCGAAGCCTGGCTGGCCCCGCGCGGCCACAGCGCCGAGTTTATCCGCACCGTGCTGCTGCAGATGCTGGTGACCGCGCAGTGGGTCTACATGATTAACTGCCGCAGCAGCGACCGCTTCTCCTTGAATAGCGGCCTGCTGAAGAACAAAGGCATCTGGCTGGTAACCGGCGTGCTGCTTCTGCTGCAGCTGGCAATCATCTACCTGCCGCTGATGCAGACGTTGTTTGGCACCGAAGCGTTGCCGCTGCGCTACTGGGGGATAACGCTGGCGATTGGTGCCGTGATGTTCCTGGTGGTGGAAGTTGAAAAACGCCTGACCCGCCGTTTCCGTAAAACCGCTTAGCAATAACGCGCCCCTCTCCTCGCGCAGAGGGGCGCTTATCTCGCAAGGACTCCCGATGAAAACGAAACTCCGCTTTGCCCTTATGGCATGCGGGCTGGCTTACTGCACGCTCGCTTCTGCTTCGGTCCCGGTGCGTATCGTCACCGTTGAACGTGCGCCGCATGCGGCTGAACGCCAGCTACCGGGCCGCGTGGAGGCCATCCACGCCGTTGATATTCGCGCCCGTACCGAGGGCACTATCGTCAAGCGCCACTTCCTGGATGGGCAAGAGATTAACAAAGGCGATCTGCTGTTTACCCTCGATGATGCGCAGCCTCGTGCGGCGCTGGCGCTAGCGCAGGCCGAGTTGAAAAGCGCTCAGGCATCGTTGCGCCAGGCGCAGCAGCTGCTATCGCGCTACCAGAGCCTGAAAACTAACCAGTCGATCAGCCGTAATGATGTTGATACCGCTCAGATGCAGCGCGACGTGGCCGCCGCCGCCGTTGAACAGGGCAAAGCCCGGGTCAGCGCACAGCAAATCACCCTCGATTACACCCGGATAACCTCGCCGGTGAGTGGACGCGTGGGGCACAGCGCCTTTCACGTTGGCAGCCTGGTGAACCCTGCCAGCGGCGTGCTGGTGGAAATTGTCCAGCTTGATCCGGTGCGGGTGAGCTTTGCGCTCGATGAATCGGCGTTTTACAGCAAAGCCGGACAGCATACCGATATTCGCGCGCTGAAAGCCGCATGGCTGGCGCAGATAACGCTCGATGGCCAGCGTGAAGACGGCGTGCTGACTTCGGTGGATAACCGGATTGATACGCGTACGGCAAGCGTGGCGGTGCGCGCCGAGTTTGCCAACCCACGGCACCGGCTGCTGCCGGGCGGTAACGTCAATGTCACCCTGCGTCCGCAGACGCCAAATGACCGCGTGATGATCCCCGCCTCGGCGGTTCAGCAAGACGGTCAGGGCTACTTTAGCTGGGTGCTAACGGCGGAGAACACCGCCGATCAGCGTCGTCTTGAACTGGGCGGCCAGCAGGGACAGTCCTTCGCGGTGGCGAAGGGATTAAACGCCGGCGAGCGCGTTGTCACCGAGGGCGCGCAGCGTCTGACCCACGGCGCAGCCGTTCAACTGCTGAATTAATTAAGGAGACAGGATGCTGACGTTTTTTATCCGCCGTCCGCGTTTTGCCATGGTGATTGCGCTACTGATGACCTTTATCGGGGCCGTGGCGCTCAAACTTATTCCTGTGGAGCAGTACCCACAAATTACTCCACCGGTGGTTAACGTCAGCGCCAGCTGGCCGGGCGCCAGCGCGCAGGACGTGGCGCAGGCCATCGCCGCGCCGCTGGAGACGCAGCTTAACGGCGTTGACCAAATGCTTTATATGGAGTCGACCAGCTCCGACGACGGTAGTTACAGCCTGAATCTGACTTTCGCGGCGGGAACCGATCCGGACATGGCGGCGATTGATGTGCAAAACCGCGTCGCCCAGGCGGTGGCGCAGTTGCCTTCTGCGGTGCAGCAAAATGGTGTGCAGGTGCGTAAACGCGCCAGCAATCTGCTGATGGGGGTCAGCCTCTATTCGCCGCAGGGGACGATGCCGCCGCTGGAAGTCAGCAACTATGCCAGCACGCAGATCCGCGAAGCGCTGGCGCGTCTGCCGGGCGTCGGCCAGGTGCAGATGTTTGGCGCGCGCGACTACAGCATGCGTATCTGGCTGCGTCCGGATCGCATGAATGCGCTGAATATCACCAGCGATGATATTGCTAAAGCGCTGGGCGAGCAGCACGTGCAGGGGGCCGCCGGGCAGATTGGTACGCCGCCGGTGTTTAACGGCCAACAGCAAACCCTGACTATCAATGGCCTCGGGCGACTGACCGAAGCCGGGCAGTTCGGCCAGATTGTGGTGCGCAGCGGTGCGCAGGGGCAATTAGTCCGCCTCGCCGACGTGGCGACCATCGAGCTGGGCGCGCGAAGCTACAGTTCCAGCGCCCAATTAAACGGCGTGGAATCGGCCTATATGGGGATTTATCCCACCCCGACCGCCAATGCGCTGCAGGTGGCGAGTGCCGTTCGCGCCGAGCTAACGCGTTTGCAAGCCCGCTTCCCGGCCGACCTGAAGTGGGAGGTCAAGTTTGATACCACCCGTTTTGTATCGGCGACCATCAAAGAGATTGGTACTTCGCTGGCCCTGACCCTGCTGGCGGTGGTGGCGGTGGTGTCGCTGTTCCTGCAAAGCCTGCGCGCGACGCTGATTGTGGCGCTGGCAATTCCGGTCTCGCTGGTGGGCACCTTTGCGGTGCTCTACCTGCTCGGCTACAGCGCCAATACCCTGAGCCTGTTTGCCATTATTCTGGCACTCACCATGGTGGTGGATGACGCCATCGTGGTGGTCGAAAGCGTGGAAGGGCATATGGCGGAAGGATTAAGTCGTACCGAAGCCACCGCGCTGGCGCTACGGCAGATTGCCGGGCCGGTGATTGCTACCACGCTGGTGCTGCTGGCGGTGTTTGTGCCGGTGGCGATGCTGCCGGGGATCGTCGGCGAGCTGTACCGTCAGTTCGCGGTCACGCTCTCCACGGCGGTCACGCTGTCGAGCATCGTGGCACTGACCTTGACGCCAGCGCTCTGCGCGCTGCTGCTGCGCCCACGTCCGGCAAAACCGGCCGCTTTCTTCCGCGGATTTAACCGTGGGCTGGGTGCCACCCGCGACGGCTATGGTCGGTTGGTGGGATGGATGAATCATCGCCCGCTGGTGGCCGTGGCGGCGACATCTCTGGCGGCGCTGCTGGTGGCGTGGAGCTTCTCGTCGATGCCGAAAGGTTTTCTACCGCAGGAAGACCAGGGCTACGTCTTTGCCAACGTGCAGCTGCCGGAGTCGGCCTCGCTTGAACGTACCGAGGCGGTGATGGCGAAGGCGCGACAGCTTCTGGGCGCACACCCGGCGGTGGAAGATGTGATTCAGGTTTCCGGGTTTAGCATTCTCAGCGGCACCAGCGCTTCCAACAGCGGCTTTATCTCGCTGATGCTGAAAGACTGGTCGCAGCGAGCGCCGCTGGAGTCGGTGATGGGGGAATTGCAGCGCCAGCTTCAGGCGTTGCCGGAAGCGACCATTATGCTGTTTGCGCCGCCGACTCTGCCTGGGCTTGGCAGCGCGGCGGGCTTTGATCTGCGTATTCTGGCGCAGGCCGGGCAATCCTCCGCCGAGCTTGAGCAGGTGACCCGTGGGATCTTAATGAAAGCCAACCAGCATCCGCAGCTGAGCCGGGTGTTTACCACCTGGAGCAGCAACGTTCCACAGCTAACGCTGACGGTGGATCGCGACCAGGCGGCGCGTCTGGATGTGCCGGTATCGCGTATTTTCAACAGTCTGCAAACTGCCTTCGGCGGCGCGCGCGCCGGGGATTTTAGTCTTAACAATCGTGTCTACCACGTGGTGATGCAAAACGAGATGCAATGGCGCGAGCGCGCGGAGCAAATCAGCGAACTGTTCGTGCGCAGCAACCACGGCGAATTGGTGCGGCTGAGCAACCTGGTCAGCATCACGCCAACCGTTGGTGCGCCGTTTGTCCAGCAATACAACCAGTTCCCGTCGGTATCGGTGAGTGGTTCTGCGGCGGAAGGGGTGAGCAGCCGCACGGCGATGGCGGCGATGGAAACGCTGCTGGCCGAGCACCTGCCGCAGGGTTACGACTACGCGTGGAGCGGGCTTTCCTGGCAAGAGCAGCAGACCGGCAATCAGGCTATTTGGATTGTGCTAGCGGCGGTGGCGATGGCGTGGTTATTCCTCGTCGCCCAGTATGAAAGCTGGACGCTGCCTGCCAGCGTGATGCTCTCGGTACTGTTCGCCATCGGCGGCGCGTTGCTGTGGCTGTGGATAGCGGGCTACGCCAACGATGTGTACGTGCAGATAGGGCTGGTGCTATTGATAGCCCTGGCGGCAAAAAACGCGATTCTGATCGTTGAGTTTGCCCGCGAGCGGCGTCAGTCCGGGCTGTCCATTGTTGACGCTGCGCGTGAAGGGGCGACGCGCCGCTTCCGGGCGGTGATGATGACCGCAGTGTCATTTATTATCGGTATCATGCCGATGATGTTCTCCACGGGGGCCGGGGCGCAGAGCCGCCGTATCATCGGCACCACGGTGTTCAGCGGCATGCTGGTGGCGACGGTGATTGGCATTCTGTTTATCCCATCGCTGTACGTGCTGTTCCAGCGGCTGCGCGAGTGGGCGCACCGCCGGGCGGGCTAACCCATCTGCGCCAGTTGGTGGCGCAGCACATCGACCCCCGGCGCAATGGCGTCGGGGTTGATAGCGTGAAAGCCCATGCGGAAAAAGTTATCCGGCGGCGCGGCATCGAGAAAATGCCGCGCACCGGGTTCAATTAGTACCCCGGTATGCGCTGCGCGCCAGGTCAACTGCTGGGTGCTGATATGCGCCGGCGTGCGCAGCCAGAAGGCGTTGGCGTGCTCGCTGCCGGGCAGCGGCTGACACTCAGGCAAAAGCGAGGAGAGGGCATTGTTGAGCATTTCCCAGCGGCGCGCGGAGTCGTCGCGATAGCGCCGCAGATGGGTTTCGTAATGTCCCTGAGCCAGAAAATGCGCCATTTGATACTGAATGTTGGTCGGCGGATGTCGGTATACCAGGCGGCGTAGCGCCCGCGCTTCATCAATCAAATCCGGGTCGGCGACCATAAAGCCCAGGCGCAGGCCCGGCGACAGCGCTTTTGACAGGCTGCTGACGTAAATCACCCGCCCGCTACGGTCGCTGGCCTTCAGCGCCGGCAGCGGGTTGGTCTGGAAGTTACTCTCCGAATCGTAATCATCTTCAATAATCACCGCATCATGCTGCGCCGCATAGGCCAGCAGCTGGCTGCGACGGGCTTTACTCATGGTGACGCCGGTCGGCACCTGATGCCCCGGGGTCACGTAATAATAATCACAGGGTGTGTCGTTGAGGATAATGCCCTGCTCATCGACCGGGTGCGGCACAATCTGGCTTTCGCCGAGCATGAAGGTATTGATGGCCTCGCGAAAACCGGGATTCTCAACGCCGACGCGAGTCTGGCGTGACATCAACAGGCGGGTGAGCAGATATAGCGCGTTTTGCGATCCCAGGGTTATCAGGATTTCATCGGGCGCGGCGACAATGCCGCGCTTAGGCAGCACGCGGGTACGGATTTGCTCGATAAGCATGGGGACATCCTGGTCGATATGGTCCACCACCCAGGACGGATCGCGCGCACCGCCGTGCAGCCAGTTGGCGGCAGAGCGCCAGCTGACCAGTGGGAACTGACGGGCATCCGGCTGGCCGTAGATAAACGGGTAGCGATAGTGCATCCAGCCCGCCGGTTTTAAAATGGACTCCTGCTGGCTTGGGGTGATGTTGAGCCGTTTGCCCCAGGATGGTGCATGCTCTCCGGCAATGGGTGCAGGCGTCGCGCTGCTAAGGCGCGGGGTGGCGTAGTCCGGATGCAGGTAGTATCCGCTGCGCGGACGGCTAATCAGGTAGCCTTCGTTGACCAGGCTTTCAAATACCAGCGCGGTGGTATTGCGCGAAACCTGAAGCTGGCTTGCCAACTGGCGACACGAGGGCAGCGGCGTGTCGGCCGGGAAAATACCGCCTAAAATGGCGTTCACCAGTGACTCCCGAACCTGCTCTTGCAAACCGCGATGATGGTCAAAATCTACGTGCAGTAAGTGCCGAATCATACGCTGCTCCTTCCAGTATCCGCTTTCTTAGCACTCAGCAATTTTTGTACCAGCCTGAAATCGTCTGACACAACGGCGTGCGAAAACTGGCTCTATTCAGAATGCAAAAAGTCTCCCTACAGTAAAAACGTCACCAGCGACTGTGCAATTTTGCCGCTGTCGGCACATATCTTGCAACGCTTCCAGGGCATCTGGAATTCACGTATCGGGCATTTAAACAGGGGTCACACGATGAAAAAAACGATGGGTTCGTATTATCTGGCCGCCGTGATGGCGATGACCTTTTCTTTGCAGGTGGCGGCGGCCGACCTGCCGGAAATTGAAAAATCCGGGACCTTAAAAGTGGCGACCGAGGATGACTACGCGCCGTTTAACTTTATGAATAACGGCAATGCCGATGGGTTTAACAAGGATATGCTGGCGGCGCTGCGCGAGTACGCCAAATTTAACGTGACGCAAAGTATTTTACCGTGGACCGGATTATTAGCGGCGGTCTCGACCGGGCAATACGATATGGCTTTAACCGGTGCCGTTGTCACCGATGAACGTCTCAACGTGTTTAATTTCACTCCTCCATGGGCATCGGCCCAGCACTATTTCGTCAAGCGTGCTGGCGACACCTCGTTAAATACCATTGCCGATTTAAGCGGTAAAAAAGTGGGTCTCCAGGCGGGCAGCGCGTTATTAGCCCGTTTACCTGAACTGAAAGCGATGATTGAAAAAACCGGCGGCAAGCTGGGACCGGTGGTGGAATATCCGTCCTACCCGGAAGCCTACGCCGATTTAGCCAATAAGCGTCTCGACTATGTGATTAACGTGGTGATTTCCGTCAACGACCTGGTGAAAGCCAAGCCAAAAGTCTTCGCCAAAGGGCTGGCGGTTTCCGGACCGGGTTATATGGCCTGGCCGATGCCGAAAAGCTCGCCGGAGCTGTTGGCCTATATGACCAAATTTACCAACCATATGCGCGAAACCGGGCAACTGGCGGCGTTGCAGAAAAAATGGTTTGGCGAAACCTATGACGACCTGCCGACCGAGCCTATCACCAGCGCCGCGCAGTTCCACACGTTAGCCGGGCAGTAATGATGGCTGCGGGAAACCGCAGCCCGTTTGACTAAAGGAGGGCTACATGGACTCAATCGCATGGCAGTTACTGTTTGAAGGCGCATGGACGACCCTCTGGATTTCCGCCATTGCCATCGCTTTCGGCGTGGTTATCGGGCTGGTTATCGCTTTTGTACGGATGATGAAAATTCCGGTCATCGACCAGATTCTGGTGGTCTATATCAGCCTCGCTCGCGCCACGCCGCTGGTGACGCTGGTACTGTTCCTCTTTTTATCGCTGCCGACTGTCGGCATTAACCTCGATAAAACGGTGGCGGCGATTGTCGCGCTGACGCTCAACACTTCTGCGTTTAATGCGGAAATCTGGCGCAACGCGTTCCGCACTTTTCCTCGCGAGCAGCGTGAAGCCGCCGAGTCGGTGGGCATGCGTCGTTGGCCCTATTTCCGCTACATCATGTTGCCGCAAATGTGGCTGGAGAGCCTGCCAGCGCTGGTAAATGAGATGTCTTTTCTCATCAAAGGTAGCCCGGCGATTGCGGTGATTGGCGTGGTGGATCTCACCCGCGTCACCAACCGAATCTCTTCCGTTACCTATGAACCGCTTTCTCCCATCCTCGCAGCCGGGCTGCTGTATGTGGTGATTATTGGCCTGCTGCTGAAGTTGCAAAGCATGGCGGAACGCAAAGCAAAACGACTGGCGCGCTAAGTCCCGGGAGGAACGATGAATCAATGGGCAATTATCTGGGCCGAGCACGATAATTTTATTGCCGGGCTGCTGGCGACCTTAGAGCTCTTTATTATTGCCGCGGTTTGTGGGCTTTTTATCGGCACGCTGCTGTGCTATTTCACCGAATATCAAAAACGGGTGCTTAATAACCTGATCATGGGTTTTGTGAATCTGATGCGCGCTGTGCCGTTTTTGATTCTGGCCTATCTGTTGTATTACGGGCTGCCTGAATTGGGCATCAGCCTGGAAGCGTGGACCGCTGGATTACTGGCGCTCATTATTTATCACGGGGCCTATTTCTTTGAGATTCTCCGCAGCCAGCGGCGGGTATTTTCCAACGGCTATATTGAGGCTGCCGTGGTGCAGGGATTCTCTCGTTACACGATATTTCGCCGAATCGTCCTGCCGAATATTTTCTCCTCCGCGCTGCCGCTGTTGGGTAATCAACTGATTATCTGTCTGAAGGATACCGCGTTTCTGAGCATTATCACCGTGCAGGAAATTACCGCCGCCGCGAACAGCGTGCAGGCGACCTATTTCATTCCGTTTAATGCCTTTATTGTCGCTATCGCGCTGTATTGGGCTATCAGCATTGTGCTTGAACTGCTGGTGAAACGGTTGACTGTTTATAGCGCCAAAAGAGGAATGAGCCATGTCTGATATCACGGCGGTAAGCGTCAAAAATGTCTCCAAGCAGTTCGATAACGTTGAAGTGCTGCGCGATATTAATTTGACGGTGGAGAAGGGGACGGTGGTTAGCATTCTGGGTTCTTCTGGCTCGGGAAAATCGACGCTGCTGCGCTGTATGAACTGGCTTGAACAACCCGACCGTGGGGAAATTCACATTGGCGGGCAGCGTATCGGCGTGGATGACCGCTCGGGGAAAGCAATGTCGCATCGCGATTTGTCGAAAATCCGCGAGCGGGTGGGGATGGTGTTCCAGAGCTTTAATCTGTGGCCGCACCTGACTGTGGAACAGAATGTGATGGAGGCGCTGCTGCATGTGAAGGGGATGAAGCGCGATGAGGCGCGGGAAATTGCCCGCCAGCAGCTGACCAAAGTGGGGATGGATCATAAAGCCGATGCCTATCCGATAACCCTTTCCGGCGGCCAGAAACAGCGAGTGGCGATTGCCCGCTCGCTGGCGATGTCACCGGAGGTTTTGCTGTTTGATGAACCGACCTCGGCGCTCGATCCCGAGCGCGTGAATGAAGTGCTGAGCGTGATGAAATCGCTGGCGGCGGAGGGTTACACCATGGTGGTCGTCACTCATGAGATGGAGTTCGCCCGTCAGGTGTCCAATGAAGTGGTGTTTCTGGAGAAAGGGATTTTGATTGAGAAGGCACCGCCGGAGATTTTCTTTACCCAGCCGAAGTCTGAGAGGGTGAAACAGTTTTTGCAAAGTAGCCGCTAAGGGGGGCTAAGAATGTGCGGGTTTGACCCTCACCCCGGCCCTCTCCCTGGAAGGGAGAGGGAGTACGACGAACCTCACCTTTCTCAATTCACAACGCCGAATGGTTCCCTCGCCCCTTTGGGGAGAGGGTTAGGGTGAGGGGATGCGTCTGCGGCAAACTTAATCCCTATCAATCTTCAATCGAAAAAAACTGTCTCAATAAACTCCGCTGAGCAGCCCTTTCTCCGGCGGGAGAGTGAGTACGACGAACCTCACCTTTCTCAATTCACAACGCGAACGGTTCCCTCGCCCCTTTGGGGAGAGGGTTAGGGTGAGGGGATGTGTCTGCGGCAAACCTACTCCCTATCAATCTTCAATCGAAAAAAACTGTCTCAATAAACTCCGCTGAGCAGCTCTCTCTCCTGCGGGAGAGGGAGTATGGCGAACCTCACCTTTCTCAATTCACAACGCCGAATGGTTCCCTCGCCCCTTTGGGGAGAGGGTTAGGGTGAGGGGATGTGTCCGTGGCAAACTTAATCCCTATCAATCGCAAACGGCTGCCAGGCCTGGCGTACCGGCATCACTTCAACGCGGTTAATGTTCATATGGTCCGGCAGCGTGGCGATATAAAACATCTGCTCGGCAATATCCAGCGCCGACAGCGGCGTGGTGCCGCGATAGAGCGCATCGGATGCGGCCTGGTCGCCTTTGGTGCGCACCAGCGTAAATTCCGTCTCGGCAATTCCCGGTGCGAGGTCGGTCACGCGCACACCGGTGCCTAAAAGGTCGCAGCGCAGGTTATAGCTAAACTGCTTCACAAACGCCTTACTCGCGCCATAGACGTGGCTTCCCGGATACGGCCACTGACCTGCAATCGAACCAATATTAATAATGCTGGCCCCGGCACCGTGGCGAATCAGCGTCGGTAACAGAGCGTGGGTGACGTTGACCAGGCCGGTGACGTTAGTATCAATCATGGTGTGCCAGTCGGTCAGATCCACCTTTTGCGCCGGCTGCGGCGCCAGCGCCAGACCGGCGTTGTTGATAAGCGCAGTCACATCGGCAAATTCCGCAGGCAGGGCGGCGACGGCAGCCGCTACCGCATCGCTATCCCGCACGTCCAGCTCCATCACATGTACCGGCACCAATGACGTCAGTTCGGCCTGTAAAGCCTGAAGACGTGCCAGCCGACGGCCGCTCAACACCAGCGCCCAGCCGGCGCGGGCAAAAACATGCGCCGCTGCTTCCCCAAATCCGGAGGTCGCCCCGGTAATAAACACCACTTTACGATTTTGCATTGTGCTCTCCAGTGCAGGTTGTTCAGACCACTATAAAAACCGTGGGCCAACCTGCCGAGAGACAGTCGGCCTGTGGTGATGTGACACCGGTGTCACGGCGGCAAGACTACACTGGCTCTATCACTTTCTTTTTCGCCGGCGACATGATGAGTCACAGCCAACGGTATGCGAGGAATGACCATGACAGAGTTGAATAACAAAGCGGTACGCCAACTGGACAGAGAGTATGTTTTTCATTCCTGGACGATGCAGGGCAACCTTAACCCGCTGGTGATAGCCGGAGCAAAAGGCTGTGAGCTGTGGGATTACGAGGGGAAAACCTATCTCGATTTCAGCAGTCAGCTGGTGAACGTCAACCTGGGATATCAGCACCCGAAAGTGCTGGCAGCGATGAAAGCGCAGCTCGAATCACTGGTGACGATCGCCCCGGCCACGGCAAACCTGGCGCGCGGCGAGGCGGCGAAGCGAATTATTGATCTCGCACCGGAAGGGTTTAGCAAAGTGTTCTTCACCAACGCCGGAGCCGATGCCAACGAGAACGCTATTCGCATGGCACGTCTGTATACCGGACGCGATAAGGTGCTGTCGGCCTACCGCTCCTATCACGGCAACACCGGCAGCGCGATTGCCGCCACCGGTGACTGGCGCCGCGTGCCAAACGAATATTCGCGCGGACACGTACACTTCTTTAACCCGTATCTTTACCGTAGCGAATTTAATGCGACCACCGAGCAGGAAGAGTGCACCCGCGCGCTGGCGCATCTGCGGCGGATGATCGAGTGCGAAGGCCCGGCATCGATCGCGGCGATTTTGCTGGAGTCGATCCCCGGTACCGCCGGGATTCTGGTACCGCCTGACGGCTATATGAAGGGCGTGCGGGCGCTGGCGGATGAGTTTGGCATTATCCTGATTCTTGATGAAGTGATGGCCGGTTTTGGCCGCACCGGCAGCTGGTTTGCCTTTGAACAAGATGGGATCGTGCCGGATCTGATCACCTTCGCCAAAGGCGTCAACGCCGGATATGTTCCAGCTGGCGGGGTGATCATCAGCGAGGCGATCGCCCACTATTTTGACGATCACTTCTTTGCCGGTGGCTTGACCTATTCGGGCCATCCGCTGGCGATGGCGGCAATTGTTGCCACGCTGGATACCATGAAAGAGGAACGCATTGTCGAGAACGCCGCGAGTATTGGTAACGGCGTACTGCGCCAGGGGCTGGAAGCGCTGGCGGCATCATCGCCGCTGGTTGGCCAGGTGCGCGGTCGCGGAGTGTTCCAGGCGCTGGAGTTGGTGAGCGACCAGACGAAGAAAACGCCGTTGGCGGCAGGCGATATGGCGGAAATCAAAGGGGCGCTAACCGAAGCCGGGCTGCTGAGCTTTGTGGTGGAGAACCGTATTCACGTGGTGCCGCCGTGTACCATTACCGCAGAGCAGGTGCAAAAAGGGTTGGGGATTTTGCACGGTGTGTTGGGGAATTTTGCCCATCTGGCGAAGTCGTGATGGGCAAAAAGCCCGATTAATTATCGTGCTGGTCAGCTAAGGGGTATTACGTTTAGCTACTCAGCCGGTTGCGCTCCTTGTTCATCACATGCCCTATAACCTGAGTGGCGCAAGGAGCGCGCAGGGGGCGGCCAATCGCCGCCGCCCCCTGCACCCCCAGGCTCTGGCGGCAGAATCGCCGCTTCGCGGTGCCCTCAGCTTATGCCTTCCGGCTTTCGGGTCGGGCGCGAGGTAACATCCCTGTAAAACCGCGCCCTCAGCCCACATCCCTGTGGGCTGCCCCGGCCTCCAGGCAACGCCTCGGCGATTCAGACGCCACCTAAAGTCGCTGCAAGTTTTCAGCTAAAAGCCAACGCCAATATTGCTGAAACCGATGAGTCCCCGCTTGAAATCGGTGAGCCGGAGAATGGAAGACAAGGTCAGTCCGCCAGGGATGGCGGACTGAGGCGAACCGAGACACGACAAAATTGCCGGGAGCAATTTTGAACAACGCTTGCGTTGGCCCGAAGGGCGAGTCCCAGGGATGGGACGAGTAGCGTCGAGTTGAGCCGTGCCGCAGGCTGGAGTTCGGAGGCGAACGCAGTGCGAAGCACCGATTTCGCTGCGGGGCCGCGGGGATTGCAAAGGGGGGCGCGGCGCCCCCCTTAGCCCGTTCACTGATAAAGTTGTTTCATATTCTACAAAACATAAGGTGAACGGAATACCGCACTCAACAGCCAAACAGTTTCATGTTCTGCCAAACATCAAGTGAGCGGAATTTCGCATTACGGAAATATCAGCTCGGACTCCAGGTATACGGAGCCGCCACACCCAGCGGTAAACCTACGCCCCACCACACCAGCAGCAGGATGCTCCACGCCACGAAGAAAGCGATGGAATACGGCATCATCATCGATACCAGCGTACCGACCCCTGCACCTTTCACATAGCGCTGGCAGTAGATAACGATCAGCGGGAAGAAGACCATCAGCGGGGTAATGATGTTAGTGCAGGAATCACCGATACGGAACGCCGCCTGGGTCAGCTCCGGGGAAATCCCAACTGCCATCAGCATCGGAACCATAATTGGCGACAGCAGCGCCCATTTTGCCGACGCGGAGCCAATCAGCAGGTTCACCACCGCGGTCAGTACAATCATGCCGATAATCGTGGCCTGGCCCGGCAGCTCCAGCGCTTTCAGACCGTCAGCCCCCATTAAGGCAAACAGCGTGCCGATGTTGGAGTCGCTAAACGCTTTGATAAACATGGCGCAGAAGAAGGCCATCACCATGTACGACCCCATCTTACTCATGGAATCATTCATTGAGCCAATTACGTCCTTACCGGTTTTAAAGGTGCCGGACGCGAAGCCGTAGACGATACCCGGCAGGATAAAGATCAGGAAAATCAGCGGCACGATGGATTTCATAATCGGTGCGCTGTAGGAAGTTAATGAACCGTCGGTACCGCGCAGCATGGAACCTTCTGGCCAGGCGGCAGCGGCCAGCGCCGCCAGACCCAGCAGCATCACCAGCAAGGCGCGAGTAAAGGCGCGGCTCTCCTGCGGAGTCACGTTGGACATATCTTCATCGTGCTTAAAATCGCCGTCGATGGCCATTTTACTGACGCGTGGCTCGACGATGCGCTCGGTGACCCACCAGCCGACCAGCGTAATGATGATTGATGAGGCGATACCAAAGAACAGGTTGCACAGGGTATTGACGGTATAGCTGCTGTCCAGCAGCTGGGCCGCGGCCTGGGTAAAACCTTGCAGCAGCGCATCGTTACCGGTTGGCACCATGTTGGCGGCAAAACCGCCGGAGACGCCGGAGAACGCAGCCGCAATCCCCACCAGCGGGTGACGTCCAGCGGACATAAAGATAATCGCACCCAGCGGGATGACCAGTACATAGCCCGCATCGGCTGCCACGTGGCTGAACATGGCGACAAAAATCAGCATTGGCGTCAGCAGCTTTTTCGGCGTCACGCGCAGCATCTTTTTCAGCGCCACGTTGATAAAACCGGAGCTTTCAGCCACCCCCACGCCCAGCATTGCCACCAGCACGATGCCCAGCGGCGCAAAGCCGGTGAAGGTGGTGACCATATTCGCCAGCGTATTGGTTAACGCCTCGGCGGAGAGCAGGTTGTTAACTTTGACCGCTTCCTGGGTCATCGGGTTGATGACGTCAAAGGTCATCATCGACAGCACCGCCGATAGCCCCATCACCGCCAGTAAAAAGTAGAAAAAGATAATCGCTGGCTCAGGCAGACGGTTGCCCGCTTTTTCGATGGCGTTCAGGAAGCCGCTCATCAAGCGGCTTTCGCTCACTTCATTCCGTGTCCGTGTTTGCGTATTCATTCGATTCCTTAACTCATAACAATTGTTTCATTGTTTGTGTGAATGTTTCAAACGAATAATAGGGGTAATTGCGGAGGGAAACTATATTTTTATGGCTGATAAAACTGACAGAAACCACATTTATTGATTATTTATTCTGGCAATCAGTTTATAGCTGGTTGTTGGTTCGGTATTTTCGATTTCCGGTCATATTTATGGCTGGGTGTAGAGGGTCAGGATGATATGAGGTTCAATCGCGAACCAACTCAGGCGCGCGGTGAGTGAGAGGGCGGGAACCGCCAGGGTGATACTTTTTTCATCAAGCTGCTGGAAGGTGGCGTCATGAAAATGAGCCAACGTTGGATGGTGTTCCGCTAAGGCTTTATAGAGACTCTCTTTTGCCGAAAAGACGAGCGTCAACGCCAGAGGGAAGGGCTGCGGGCATGCGCGAAGTATGGCCAATTCGCTATCCGTGGCAACCTGATGCGCGAGCGTATCAGCGAGGTGAGGAGTAAAAATCGCTTCGATGTCGATACCGACGGGGGCTGTGGACGCTATTGCCACCGCCGTATTACCACTATGGCTGATGCTGCCGTAAAGCCCTGCGGGCCACAGTGGCTGACGACGCTCGCCAATACCCGGCACGCCTTTTTCACCGAATTCACGCAGCGCATGAACGGCGGCAATGCGTCCGGCGAGATGTTCGGTCTGGCGCTTTTTACCTGATTTTGCCAGTTGGGCGTGATGCGGTAGCCACAGCAGATCGCCTGGGGTAAAGGTGTCGGGCTTAAAATCGATGCGCTGAATGGCGTTGAGGGTGCGGTGATGAGTAAGCATGTGGCTCCTGAAGAACCCTCTCCCGGGCGGGAGAGGGAAATACAGCTTATCAGAAGTGAGTGTTAACGCTCATATACCAGGTACGGCCTGGCTCGTTGTAGGTGTTCGCACCTGCACCGGCCATATAAGCACCCGTTTTGGTATCGCTCACGGTCTGGGCATTACCCTCACGCCACAGACGTTTGTCGAAGACGTTATCCACGCCGCCGGTCAGGCTAAGGTTTTTGTTCACATCCCAGGTCGCGCTCAGACCAACAATGCTGTAAGGGCTTACTTCACTGGTGGACGAACCAGTCACCGGTTTACCTTGGTAATCATATTTCTTCGGCTGCTGTTTGCCGTACCAGGTGAAGGTCGATTGCAGAGAAACATCCTGATGTACCTGCCAGCTCAGCGTTGAGTTCAGCGTGTACTCCGGAATAATCGACAGACGTTCGCCGGTCTCTTTGTTCTTACTCTGCAGCATGTAGGTGATGTTGTTGGTCCAGTTAACGGTCTCGCTAACTGGAATGTTCAGCGTCCCTTCCAGGCCTTCGACTACTGCTTTCGGGATGTTTTCCCACTGATAGATATCAGTTTTGGTTGTACCTTTGGTGATACGGTAGAGCGGCGTTGTGCCCGCTTCGATCTTATTGCGGTAATCATTACGGAACCAGGTCACGCCGGCCAGCCAACCATCACGTTTGAACTCCAGACCAATCTCTTTGTTGATGCTGGTTTCTGCTTTCAGGTCGTCGTTACCCAGCATGTAGCAGCCGATACCACTGGTGGCTCCGGTCGCGAAGCAACCCTGGCCTTTGCTGTACAGGATGTAGTTCGGGTTGGTTTGGTACAGGCTTGGCGCTTTATACGCTCGCGCAATGCCCATTTTCAGCGTGAAATCGTCACCCAGCCCTTGAGACAGGTTCAGAGATGGGCTCCAGTTGTCGCCGACGACGCTGTGGTGATCGAAGCGCAGTGCAGGCGTCAGCATGGTGCTGTCGGTCACTTCCATGTTGTTCTCGGCGAACAGTGAGAAGATCTCTGCCTGAGAATACGGGCTACGGGCATCCGTGCTATAGCCAGGAATGTTGCCGCCCATGAAGGTTTGGGTGTTGGAGCTGGAATCCTTCATACGCTGCTGGTTCCACTCGGTACCCAGCGTCAGGTTCTGATTAACCCACAGCTCAAATGGAATGCTGATTTCGCTGTGTAGCATCACGTCGGCCAGATCGGTATCGCTAAACTGGTCGCTGTTGAACAATCCTTCCAGGCCGCCGGCCAGACCTTCACCCAGACGAGAGTTACGGGTATGTTCGTACTGCGCCCAGTTGCTGGTGGTGATGCCGTTATCCCAGCCGCCGTTCCAGGTCAGCGCATAGTTCTGACGATACATACGGTTGGTTTCTTTACCGTAGTATTTTTTCACCAGACCGCTGCTGGCGTTATCGTTGTTGGTGTTCTGCGTGTCACCCGCATACAGGTTGCCCTGGCGGCTGTAGCCTGCTTCGAACTCCAGCGACTGCATTGGCGCGAAGTCCCAACGCACAAGACCATTAATGTCTTTATTTTCAACACCTTCACGACCGGCTGGCATGGTGTCGGAGTATGCGCCGGTACGTTCAGATTGATGGCCCTGGTTAATATCCCACGCATCGGCCTGAGTTTTATCGAGATTACCGAACAGACGGAAGCTGAAGTCCCCGCCCAGCGGGCCGTTCAGGCTAAAGTTGGTACGTTTGGTCGAACCTTCTTCCTTGTGTTCAGGCGCGTTCAGGTAGGTATTCCATGAACCGTGCCATTCATCGCCACCTTTTTTGGTGATGATGTTGACCACGCCGCCCGCCGCGCCGTTACCGTAACGGGCAGCGGCTGGGCCACGCAGGACTTCAATGCGTTCAATCATTTCCGGCGGCACCCAGCCGGTATCACCGCGGGTATCACGCTCGCCGCGCCAGCCCTGGCGGACGGAGTTACGGCTGGTGACCGGCTTGCCGTCGATCAGAATCAGGGTGTTTTCCGGGCCCATACCGCGAATATCGATCTGGCGGTTGTTACCGCGCTGGCCGCTGGTGGAGTTACCGGTCAGGTTAACGCCCGGCATGGTACGGATGATTTCAGAAACGTCGCGTGCCGGTGGGCGCTTGCGAATTTCATCGGCGGTGATAGTTGAAACGCCCGGTGCCTGCAGGTTCTGCTCGGCGGCGGTGACCACCATGGTTTCCCCGTCAGCGTCTTTGGTGGTGGTCTCAGCAGCAAAAGCCGGAGCCGCGACGCCATAAATACCCAAGTTGACCAGGAAGGCCAGGGATTTGATTTTATTATTCATTGTGTGTCCTGCTTTTCGTCGCCGTATGCTGTGTGTATCCATTCCCAAGGGGGACGCTACGACGTGGTTATATGCATACCCGTCATACTTCACGCTGCAGGTGCGTTGGCTGCGCTCGCTCACCCCCGTCACGGACTTATGTACGTTCCTGGGACTCGCTCTCTTGCCGCCTTCATGCAGCGCGAATTATTTAGGGTATTAAGCATGTGAAAGTTGCGCGTCAATACGCTATTGCAAATGCAAATAGTTATCAATAATATTATCAATAAATTTTCATGTGTAAAAAGAAATTCCACAATAAACATGGGGTTAACGTGGTGGGAAAGTTAGTGACAGGAAGTGACGCATGGTGGGAGATGATAAAAGGCCCTCAATATGAACAGGTTAGCGATGATTTTCAGGTGACTTTCTGGTGGCGCGACCCGGCTGGAAACGAAACCACATCGCCGATTCAGCGGGTCTGGATTTACATCACCGGCGTCACCGACCACCATCACAACTCCGCCCCGCAGACCCTGCAACGTATCCCTCACACCGATGCCTGGTGCTGGACAACGACCCTCCCGCCAACCTGGCGCGGCAGCTACTGCTTTGTTCCTTCCGAGCGCGAAGATGATTTTTCTGCGGAAATTTTTACCGCTGATGAGCCCGACCGCATGCTGCTGCGTGAAGGCTGGCGCAAGCTGTTGCCGTGTGCGATTGCCGATCCTTTGAATTCGCAAAGCTGGAAGGGCGGGCGCGGGCATGCGGTTTCGGCATTTGAACTGCCGCAGGCGCCCGAGCAGCCCGGCTGGTCAACGCCAGCCGCCGAATGGCCTGAACCGCAGTGCATGACCTGGCGCAGCGAACGGCTGGGCAATCAGCGTCGGGTATGGGTATTCAGCACCGGCGAATCGTTTGACGGCGAACGCCCGCTGGCCGTGCTGCTGGACGGTCAATTCTGGGCCGAAAGCATGCCGGTCTGGCCAGCGCTTAGCGCACTGACCGAAACGCAAAAACTCCCTCCGGCGGTCTACCTGCTGATCGATGTTATCGACAACGCTCATCGCAGCCGGGAGCTGCCGTGCAACGCGGATTTCTGGCTGGCGGTACAGCAGGAGCTGCTGCCGCAGGTGCGGGCGATTGCACCGTTTAGCGACCGCGCTGAGCGCACGGTGGTGGCGGGGCAGAGCTTTGGCGGCCTGTCGGCGATGTACGCCGGTCTGCACTGGCCGCAGCGTTTTGGCTGCGTGCTCAGCCAATCGGGATCGTACTGGTGGCCGCATCGCGGTGGGCGACAAACCGGCGAGATTCTGGAACAGCTTCAACGCGGTGAACTCAACCCTCAGGGCCTGCGGATCGTGCTGGAAGCCGGAATTCGCGAGCCTATCATTTTTCACGCCAATCATGCGCTGTTGACGCAATTACAGCGCATGCAGCAGCCCGTTTTCTGGCGTCAGGTTGACGGCGGACATGATGCGCTTTGCTGGCGCGGCGGGCTTACCGCTGGGCTAATGGCGCTCTGGGATACTCAGGCCGCAAAGCAGGATTAACGACAGGAGTTTGGTATGCAAGTCAGTAACCCCTTCGACGTGGCGCAAGGGCAGTTTTATCTTCTGCAAAACCCTAAACAACAGTTCAGTCTCTGGCCACAACAGTGCTTGCTGCCCGCTGGCTGGACGGTGATTTGCGAGCCACAGCCGCTTGAGGCATGCAATGCCTGGCTGTCGGCCAACTGGAACACGCTCCTTCCCGCTAATTTTGCCACCGCCGGAGGCCAGTCATGAGCGCCCGTTTACCGTTAACCGCCGCTCAGCCGGGGATCTGGATGGCGGAAGCCCTCTCCACGCTGCCTAACGCCTGGAGCGTGGCGCACTACGTTGAACTGAAAGGGGATATTGACGGTGAGCTGCTGGCACGCGCCATTGCCGCCGGGATGATGCAGGCCGACACGCTGCGCCTGCGTTTTACTGAGGATAACGGCGACGTCTGGCAGTGGGTGGACGAAGGTGCGGTGATTGCTGAACCGCCGATTTTTGACTTACGCCATCAGGCTGACCCGCAGCAGGCGGCGCTCGCGAAAATGCAGGCCGATCTCGCACAGAACAGCCGCGTAGACAGCGGCAACCCGCTGTTCTGCCACCAGCTTTTCCAGGTGGGAGACAACCACTGGTTCTGGTATCAGCGCTATCATCACCTGCTGGTTGATGGCTTTAGTTTCCCGGCAATCACCCGCCAGATAAGCCTGATTTATCAGGCCTGGCAGCAAGGCGACGCGACGCCAGAATCGGTATTCACGCCGTTCGCCGAGGTGGTGGAGGAGTACCAGCGCTATCGCGATAGCGAGGCCTGCCAGCGCGATAAGGCCTTCTGGGCCGAACAGCGACAAGTGCTGCCTTCTCCGGCCTCTTTATCCCCCGCACCGCTGCCGGGGCGAGCCGAGAGCACGGCAATCTGGCGCCTGAAGCTCACCGCCGACCGCCGGGCATTTTCCCGCTTGAGCGCCGCTGCGCCGCAGTGTCAGCCTGCCGATCTGGCGCTGGCCTTAGCCGCGCTGTGGCTGGGACGTCTGTGCGGGCGCAGCGAATATGCTGCCGGATTTATCTTTATGCGTCGCATGGGTTCCGCCGCGCTTACTGCCACCGGGCCGGTACTGAACGTGCTGCCGCTGGCAGTTACGCTGAACGGCCAGGAGACGTTGGCAGAACTGGCCACGCGCCTTTCCGGTCAACTGAAGAAAATGCGCCGCCATCAGCGTTATGATGCCGAACAAATCGTCCGGGATGCCGGAAAAGCCGCCGGAGACGAGGCGCTATTTGGCCCGGTATTTAACGTTAAAATGTTTGATTATCGCCTTGCTTTCGACGGCGTTGACTTCACTACCCACACGCTGGCTACTGGCCCGGTCAACGATCTGGAACTGGCGCTGTTCCCGGATGAAGACGGTGGATTGTCGCTGGAAATTCTCGCCAATCAGCAGCGTTATGATAAAGCGATATTGCAGCAACATATCGCCCGTTTGTCCGCGCTTTTACAGCAGTTCGCCGACAATCCCGCGCTCAACTGCGCTGATGCTGAACTGGTATCGGAAACGGAATATCAGCGCCTGGCGCAGATAAACGCCACCGAGAAAGTTTTGCCTTCGGCAACCTTAAGCTCGCTGGTGGCAGCGCAGGCGCTGAAAATGCCGGACGCCGTGGCGCTGGCTGATGCACAGTATCGCTTTACCTACCGCGAAATGCGCCAGCAGGTGGTTGCGCTGGCCAACGTGCTGCGTCAGCGCGGCGTCAAACCCGGTGACAGCGTCGCCGTGGCGCTCCCTCGTTCCGTGTTCCTGACTCTGGCGTTACACGCTATCGTCGAGGCAGGCGCTGCCTGGCTGCCGCTGGATACCGGCTACCCGGACGATCGCTTGCAGATGATGCTGGAGGATGCGCAGCCTTCGCTGCTGATCACCGCCGACGACCAGTTGCACCGTTTCCCGAATATCGAAAGCCTGTGCCTGAATGCGCCATTACCGGCGGGGGACGAGCAGCCGCTGAATCTGGCTAAGCCTGAACAGACGGCCTACATCATCTTTACCTCCGGCTCCACCGGACGCCCGAAAGGGGTGATGGTGGGCCATGAGGCCATCGTCAATCGCCTGTTGTGGATGCAGGACCACTATCCGCTCACCGCCGACGACGTGGTGGCGCAGAAAACGCCGTGCAGTTTTGATGTCTCGGTGTGGGAATTCTGGTGGCCGTTTATCACCGGCGCAAGCCTGGTGATGGCGGAGCCGGAAGCGCACCGTGACCCGCTGGCGATGCAGCGTTTCTTTGCCGAATATGGCGTCACCACGACCCACTTTGTGCCTTCGATGCTGGCGGCGTTTGTGGCCTCGCTGACGCCGGAAACGGCCGCGTGCTGTCGTTCACTCAAACAGGTGTTCTGTAGCGGTGAAGCGCTGCCAACCGGGCTGTGCCGCGAGTGGGAACAGTTAACGCATGTCCCGCTGCATAACTTATACGGGCCGACGGAAGCGGCGGTAGACGTGAGCTGGTACCCGGCCTACGGCGAGGCGCTGGCGGCGGTTACCGGCAACAGCGTGCCTATTGGTTTCCCGGTGTGGAACACCGGGCTGCGCATTCTGGATGCGATGATGTGGCCGGTGCCGTTCGGCGTGGCAGGCGATCTGTATCTGACCGGCATTCAGCTAGCGCAAGGCTATCTGGGGCGACCGGATTTGACCGCCAGCCGCTTTATCGCCGATCCGTTTGCCCCCGGTGAGCGCATGTATCGCACTGGCGACGTGGCGCGCTGGCTGGACAACGGTGCGGTGGAGTATTTAGGCCGCAGCGACGACCAGCTGAAAATCCGCGGCCAGCGCATTGAGCTGGGCGAAATTGACCGGATGATGCAAACGCTGCCGGACGTCGAGCAGGCGGTGACCCATGCCTGCGTGATTAACCAGGCGGCGGCCACCGGCGGCGATGCGCGCCAGCTGGTGGGCTATGTGGTGTCCGCTTCCGGGCTGCCTTTAGAGACGGATTCCCTGCTGGCGCGCCTGCGCGAACAGCTACCGCCGCATATGGTGCCGGTGGTTATCCTGCAATTAAGCGCATTGCCGCTCAGCGCCAACGGGAAGCTCGATCGTAAAGCGTTGCCGCTGCCGTCTCTGACGCAGAAAACTGCGGGTCGCGCGCCGCAATCGGCAACAGAGATTCTGGTTGCATCGGCTTTCAGCGAGCTGTTGGGCTGCGATATCAACGATATCGACGCCGATTTCTTTGCGCTTGGCGGCCATTCGCTGCTGGCGATGCGGCTGGCGGCAATGCTGAGCCGCAGTGTGGGGCGTCAGGTCACGCCGGGGCAGGTGATGGTCTCATCAACGGTCGGGAAACTCAGCGTTTTGCTGGATGCCAATGATGATGAACAGGCGCAGCGTCTGGGCTATGAGCCTTTGCTGCCGCTGCGCAGCGGGACGGGGCCAACGTTGTTCTGCTTCCATCCGGCTTCCGGCTTCGCTTGGCAGTTCAGCGTACTGTCGCGCTATCTGTCGCCGCGCTGGTCAATTACCGGTATTCAGTCGCCGCGTCCTCAGGGGCCGATGCAAACAGCTTCCACGCTGGACGAGGTTTGCGAACATCACCTAGCGACGCTGCGACGCGAGCAGCCGCGCGGGCCGTATTATCTGTTAGGTTATTCGCTGGGCGGCACGCTGGCGCAGGGCATCGCGGCGCGTCTGCGCCAGCAAGGCGAAGAGGTGGCGTTCCTCGGTCTGTTGGATACCTGGCCGCCGGAAACGCAAAACTGGGCGGAAAAAGAGGCTAACGGTCTCGATCCGGCTGTATTGGCCGAGATTGATCGCGAACGTGAAGCCTTCCTTGCCGCACAGCAGGGGCAAGCTTCCAGCGAACTGTTTACCGCCATCGAAGGTAACTACGCCGATGCGGTACGTCTGCTCACCACTGCACATAGCGCACAGTTTGACGGTAAGGCGACGCTGTTTGTCGCCGAGAAAACGCGTCAGGCCGATCCGCTGGTGGCCTGGGGGCCGTGGGTGGGAGAACTGGAGGTATACAGCCAGAACTGCGCGCACGTAGACATCATCACGCCAGCGGCATTTGAAGCGATTGGTCCGGTGATCCGCGAGATACTGGGGTAGGTTCGTTGCTGTGAGCGGGTGAGGGTACCGTGCAGTAACCCTCACCCCAACCCTCTCCCTTAAAAAGGGAGAGGGGGCAGACTGAGCCTGAGCTTTAGCGAGTAGAAACAATTGGCACCGTACCGTTCCCTCTCCCCGATGGTGGGAGGGGCAGGCTGAGTCTGAACTTTACAATTTGCACCGTACGGTTCCCTTTCCCCGATGGTGGGAGGGGCAGGCTGAGTCTGAACTTTACAATTTGCACCGTACCGTTCCCTTTCCCCGATGGTGGGAGGGGCAGGCTGAGTCTGAACTTTACAATATGCACCGTACGGTTCCCTTTTCCCGATGGTGGAAGGGGCAGGCTGAGTCTGAACTTTACAATATGCTCCGTACCGTTCCCTCTCCCCCGTGGGGAGAGGGCTAGGGTGAGGGGGCAGGTTCGCAGGTCATAAAATCTCAGCGCCTTCCCAGCGGCACCACCAGCGGCGTATGCGCCACCGGGTCATCGATAATCATGCAGCGCAGCCCGTACACCGCTTCAATAAGCTCCGGGGTGACTATCTCTTTTGGCGCACCTTCCGCCACAATTTTCCCGTCACGCAGGGCAATTAAATGGGTCGCATAGCGGCAGGCCTGATTTAAATCGTGCAGCACGGCGGCCAGCGTAAAGCCGCGCTCGCGGTTCAGTTCGCTCAATAGTTCCAGTAGATCAATCTGATGGCTGATATCCAGCCACGTGGTTGGCTCGTCGAGCAGCATAATCGACGTGTCCTGCGCCAGCACCATCGCAATCCACGCGCGCTGTCGCTGCCCGCCGGAAAGGGTGTCCACGCTTTGACTCGCCAGATTAACAATCCCGGTAGCCTGCATGGCGTTTTGCACCGCGTCTTCATCTTCCTGACGCCAGCGGCTAAACAGCGGCTGGTGCGGGTAGCGGCCGCGCGCCACCAATTCCTGAACCGAAATATCACCCGGCGTGGTGGCGTTTTGTGCCAGCAGGCCAATCCGTCGCGCCACCTCTTTGCTGGCGTAATGCTGGATCTCCTGACCATCAAGGTAGACGTGACCCTGCGTCGGCGTCATCAGACGGCTGAGCGTGCGCAAGAGCGTCGATTTACCGCAGCCGTTCGGGCCGATAATGGCGGTGAAATGACCATCCGGGATGGTGACGTTCAGCGACTCGGCGATGGTTTTTTTACCGTAGGCGAGGGTTAACTGGTCGCCGCGCAAACGGGCTACATGGTCGGTCATTTTTTGCGAGACTCCTGAATAAGCAACACGATGAGGTAGATACCGCCAAGGCTGACGGTCACAACGCCCACCGGAAGTTGATAAGGCAAGAACAGCTGCTGGGCGCAGAAATCAGCGGCGGCCAGCAAAACTGCGCCGCAGAGCGCCGCCTGGGTCAGCCCCCAGCGGGCAGTGCCGCTAAGACGATGGGCGATGTGCGGTGCAACCAGCGCGATAAACGAAATCGGCCCGGCCAGCGCGGTGGCGGCAGCGGTTAACACCACCGCAATAAGCATCAGCAGCAGGCGGGAATATTCTACGCGTACGCCCAGCGCACAGGCGCTGTCATCGCCCATTTCCAGCAGGCGCAGACGGCGTACCAGTAACGCCGAGAACGCCAGCGCAATCACCATCAGCGGTGCGGCGGGCCAGATTTTGGCCCAGGTTAGCCCGTTGAGCGAGCCGGAAAACCACAAACCGGCGGAAACCGCGGTCTCCAGCGACGCCCGCAGCAGCAGCCAGGTGTTGAAAGCCATCAGCATCGCGCGGATACCAATGCCGATAATAATCAGCCGGAAGGTGTCGATCCCATTTCGCCATGCCAGCGCCCACACCAGCAGCGAGGTCACAATGCCACCGGCCATTGAGGCCAGCGTGATGGTGGTGAGACTCTGGCCGAAGAAGACCATCGCCACCAGCACGCCGCTCCACGCGCCGGTGTTGAAGCCCATCACGTCCGGGCTCCCCAGCGGGTTGCGCATCAACGACTGGAAGATAGCGCCACTCACACCGAGTGCGGCACCAATCAGCAGCGCCATCATTACGCGCGGCAAGCGCCACTCGGTCACTACCATGGTAATAGCGCGGGGTGCATTGCCGAACAGAGCCGCGAAAATTTGTGACAATTCCAGCGTCACCGCGCCGCTACGCAGACTCAACAGCGTGAGCAACAAGCATGCGGCGAGTAGCAGTAGACAGCTAATGATTAAACGGCGGGAAGGTGTGGTCATCGGACACCTCCGTTCGCCTTACGACGAACAAGGAAAATCAGCACCGGCGCGCCAATAAAGGCGCTGACCACCGAGACGCGCAGTTCACCGGGCACCAGCAGGCGGCCAATAATATCGGCGAACAGCAACAACGACGGGGTGGCGAGCAGAGTGACCGGCAGCGACCAGCGATGATCCGCGCCGACCAGCCAGCGGGCGATATGCGGCATCATCAGGCCAATAAAGGCGATAGGCCCCACCACCGACGTGGCGCTGGCGCACAAAATGGTAATCACCAGCAGCCCGGTAATTTGCGTCCGCGCCACTTTGCTACCCAGCGCGGTAGCGGTGTCGGTACCGAGGCTCAGGCTATTGAGCGAGCGGCTCATCATCAGCGCTATGGCACCGGCAATAAGCACCGGCACCAGCACCGTTTTCAGCGTTTGCAGGGTGCGAATATCCAAAGAACCGGCCTGCCAGAAACGCAGCTGATCGTAAACATCGGGGTTGAGCAGGGCGATACCGTTGGAGAAACCTTCCAGTACCGCGGCGAGCGCCACGCCCGCTAGCGTTAAGCGTACCGGGCTGAGCTGGCCGCCGCCTGCGCTGCCGGTGAAGGCCACAATGAGCGAGGCGACCAACGCGCCGCAAAAGGCCATCACCAGCTGTTCTTGCGGCGAAGAGATACCGAGCAGCGCCGCCCCGAGGACGATGGCAAAGCTCGCGCCAGCGTTAACGCCGAGAATACCCGGGTCGGCAAGGGGATTGCGAGTGAGAGTTTGCATCAGCGCACCCGCAAGACCTAGTGCGCCACCGGCGAGCAGTCCGGCCAACGTACGCGGCAGACGGGCGTCGAGCACGATAATGCAGTCGGCGCTTTGACAGGTGCCGCTGAGAGCATCCACAACGACGGAAATCGGTAGTGGTTTAGCGCCAATTAATAAGCTGAGGGTAACGGCGAGAAACAGCAGTATCAACAAACCGGGCAACGTTATGGCACGCAGCACGGGAGTGGAAAACGACATGGTGACATCCCTGATGTGATAATGATAGTGATTATCGTTATCTATCTTATTCGTTTATGGTAGCATGAGCGCCCCTGGAAAGGGTATGAAAAAAATACAAGGCCTTGTAATGAACCGACAATCCCGGCTCCTTGATCTGAGCCTGCTCAAAACGCATCCGGCTTTCCGCGCCGTCTTTATCGCCCGTTTTATCTCCATTCTTTCACTGGGTCTGCTCGGCGTAGCCGTGCCGGTCCAAATCCAAATGATGACCCATTCGACCTGGCAGGTTGGGCTATCGGTGACGCTGACCGGTGGCGCAATGTTTGTCGGCCTGATGGTCGGCGGCGTGCTGGCCGACCGCTATGAGCGCCGTAAACTGATTCTGTTGGCGCGCGGCACCTGCGGCGTAGGTTTTATCGGCCTGTGGCTGAACGCGCTGCTGCCGGAACCTTCGCTGGTGGCTATCTATCTGCTGGGGCTGTGGGACGGTTTCTTCGCCTCGTTGGGCGTGACCGCGCTGCTGGCGGCAACGCCGGCGCTGGTCGGGCGTGAAAACCTGATGCAGGCCGGAGCAATTACCATGCTCACCGTGCGCCTGGGCTCGGTGATTTCACCGATGGTCGGCGGTTTGCTGCTGGCTTCTGGAGGCGTGTCGTGGAACTACCTGCTGGCGGCGCTGGGCACCTTTATCACTACCCTGACCCTGCTACGTTTACCGCAGCTGCCGCCGCCACCGCAGCCGCGTGAACATCCGTTGAAATCGCTGGTGGCCGGTTTTCGTTTTCTGCTCGGTAGCCCGCTGATTGGCGGTATTGCGCTGCTGGGCGCGCTGGTCACCATGGCCAGCGCCGTACGCGTGCTTTATCCGGCGCTGGCACAGGGCTGGCAGATATCGGCATCGCAGATTGGCCTGCTGTATGCGGCAATTCCGCTAGGGGCAGCCTTTGGCGCACTGACCAGCGGGCGGCTGGCGCAAAATGAGCGTCCAGGCTGGATTATGCTGCTGGCAACCGTCGGGGCTTTTGTTGCTATTGGCCTGTTTGCCGTGATGCCGCATTGGACGCTGGCAATGGTGTGTCTGGCGCTGTTCGGTTGGCTGAGCGCCATCAGTTCTCTGCTGCAATACACCCTGATTCAGACCCAGACGCCCGAAGCGATGCTGGGACGTATTAACGGTCTGTGGACGGCGCAGAACGTCACCGGCGATGCCATTGGTGCGGCGCTGCTGGGCGGGCTGGGGGCGATTCTGACCCCGGTGGCTTCCGCCAGCGTCAGCGGTTGGGGATTAGCAATTGTCGGTGGGATTTTGCTGTTGGTGCTGGGTGAGCTTCGCCGGTTTAGACGCGAAATACCGGCGTCGACAGAAGCCTGATTACGATGGATTTGTCCGGCCTACAGCGTCGCGCAGGCCGGATAATCGGTTAGCCAAACAGTGCCGACAGGCGTTCCAGCACTCGGGTGGCGCTGTAGTAATCCAGACGGAACGTTTCGGTGCCCAGCGCGTAAACGTGCTTATTTTTCACCGCCGGCAGATGGGCCAGCAGCGGGTTGGCATAGATCGCGTCAACGTCCTTTTGATCGCCAGCAAACAGGAACAGGCTTTCACCGTTCAGGCCGGTCGCCAGATTTTCACCGCCAAGTTGAATGATGTCGTGGCGCTTGCCCTGACTCTGGCTGGCATGCAGGCCAGCCGGTAGCGCGGCCTGGGTGAAGCCGAGCTGCTTAAGGAACTGACCCTGAGCGGATTCGCTGGTCCACAGGTTTGCGCTGTGGGCGGCGGCAGTATAGACCAGCGCGCTCACCGGCTGCGGCGGCAGTTTAATCTGCTGTTTCACCGTCGCGAGCTGTTTGTCGAAGGCGGCAATACGATCGGCAGCCTGTTTCTCCTGGCCGGTCATCTGCCCGAGCTGGGTTAGCAGCGCCTGCCAGCTTTTATCGTCGTAGTTGACGATAAGCGTCGGGGCGATGGTGGAGAGCTGGTCGTACAGCGCCAGCGCCGAGTCGCCGCCGGTAGCGCTAATCAAAATGAGATCCGGCATTTGCGCGGCGACGGCTTCGGCACTTGGCTCACCGATATACAAGCGGGTCAGCTTGCGCGCTTTAGCCACATCGCCCCATTGGCGCAGGAAACCCTGGCCATCGGCGACGCGGTTATTTGGCGTGGTCGCACCGCTGGCGACAACCGGTGCGTCAATGGCCAGCAGCGATCCGGTGAGGGTTACGCTGGTCGAGACGATGCGGGTCGGTTTGTGCTCCAGCGTATGGACGCCGTGGCTGTCGGTAATCTGTCGCGGCCAATCGGCGGCCTGTGCTGAGGTTAATCCCAAAACGCTAAAGCCTGCGATGAGTGCGGCGGTACGCCACAGGGCGGTGAAGTTCACGGACAAGTCCTGGTTATGGTTGGTTAATGCTTCTCATTTTCAACTATTGTCCCGTCCCGATGCAAGCGTTCTGCCCACGATGCTGAAGAACAACATCGGGCATACGACGATGCTATTAAGCACAAGATGCTGCTTCGTCCTGTTGACATACGAGGCGTTTACTTTTAGGTTACGGAGCCAAAATATAAATGATAATTATTCGTAATATCTTTATCGTTTTTGGAGAATGATATGGAAACGTCACTGGCCGCGGAAACGCAACAACAGCAGCATCAGGCCCCGATCCAGGCCGACAGCTTTTTCTTTATGTCGCCGTTTCGCAGTTTTACTACGTCTGGCTGCTTCACTCGTTTTACCTGCCCGGCGGAAGGGGGCGACGCGTCCGACAGTGCCTTCCAGCAAGGGTTAGCGTCGGCATTTGCTGCGGCAAAATCTGCCGGGATTGAAAACCCGGTGATGGTAGGTGCGATCCCATTCGATACCCGCCAGCCTTCCGCACTGTTTATTCCTGAGCGCTGCGAGACGTTTTCGCGGACAGCGAAACAGAAGTCGTCGCGCTACAGCGTTTCACGCGAGCCGATGACCGTGACCGCGCGTCAGGAGATCCCCGAGCACCCGATATTCCTCGATATGGTCGCGCAAGCGGCTGCGCTGACGGCGACGCCGCAGGTCGATAAAGTGGTGCTCTCGCGTCTGATTGATATTACCGCCGATCAGAATCTAGACAGCGGTGCGTTGCTGGAGCGCCTGGTGGCGCAGAACCCGGCGAGCTTTAACTTCCACGTTCCGTTGCCCGACGGCGGCGTGCTGTTGGGCGCCAGCCCGGAGCTGCTGCTGCGTAAAGAGGGCGACCATTACAGTTCGTTGCCTTTGGCGGGTTCCGCTCGTCGCCAGCCGGATGACGTGTTGGATCGTGAAGCGGGAAATCGTCTGCTGGCGTCGGAAAAAGATCGCCACGAACACGAATTGGTGACCCAGTCGATGAAACAGACTCTGGCACCGCGCAGCCTGCAACTCTCGCTGCCGCAAACCCCGCAGTTGGTCAACACGCCAACCCTGTGGCACCTCGCTACGCCAATAGAAGGCCAGGCCAAAGCTGAAGAAAACGCGCTGTCGCTGGCCTGTCTTCTGCACCCAACGCCAGCGCTGAGCGGTTTTCCGCATCAGGTGGCCAAACAGGTGATTGCTGAACTGGAGCCGTTCGAACGCGACCTGTTCGGTGGCATCGTGGGTTGGTGCGACAGCGAAGGCAACGGCGAGTGGGTGGTCACTATCCGCTGCGCGCGGGTGAAGGATAACGGCGTGCGCCTGTTTGCCGGAGCGGGCATTGTCCCTGCTTCATCGCCGGAGTCTGAATGGCGCGAAACCGGCGTCAAACTTTCTACCATGCTAAACGTATTTGGCCTGCACTAGGAGCCGACTTCTATTATGACCGTGGAATTTACCCGCTGGCCGGACGCGCTCGCGGCGCGCTATCGCGAAAAAGGCTACTGGCAGGATCTGCCGTTGACCGAAATGCTGACCCGCCATGCGGACAGCGACGCGATTGCGGTGATTGATGGCGAACGCCAGATTAGCTACCGCCAGTTAAACCAGTCTGTCGATAACCTTGCCGCCGCATTGCAGCGTCAGGGGCTTAAGCGTGGGGAAACCGCGCTGGTGCAACTGGGCAATATTGCTGAATTTTATACGACGCTGTTTGCGCTGCTGAAAATCGGCGTCGCGCCGGTGAATGCGCTGTTCAGCCATCAGCGTAATGAACTGAACGCCTACGCCGAACAGATTGCCCCGGCCGCGCTGATTGCCGACCGCAGCCATGCGCTGTTTAGCGACGATGCGTTTTTGAATGCTTTCTGCGAGCAGTTCCGCTCCGTGCGCGTGGTGTTGCTGCGTAACGACACACAGGAACACGCGCTGGAAGCGGCAATAGCGCATCCGGCGGGAGATTTTGTCCCGACGCCGACCGCCGCCGATGAAGTGGCCTTTTTTCAGCTTTCGGGCGGCAGCACCGGCACGCCGAAACTTATTCCGCGTACCCACAATGACTATTACTACAGCATTCGTCGCAGTAATGAGGTGTGCCGTTTTGATGCGCAAACGCGTTATCTGTGTGCGATCCCGTCGGCGCATAACTACGCCATGAGCTCGCCGGGTGCGCTGGGTGTGTTCCTCGCCAAAGGCACGGTGGTGCTGGCGGCAGACCCTAGTCCAACGCAGTGCTTCCCGCTGATTGAACAGCATCAGGTTAACGTCGCGGCGCTAGTGCCCCCGGCGGTTAGTCTGTGGCTACAGGCGATTGCCGAGTGGGGCAGCAATGCCCAGCTTCGCTCACTGACGCTATTACAGGTGGGTGGCGCTCGCCTCTCAGCGACGCTAGCGGCGCGCATTCCTGCCGAAATTGGCTGCCAGTTGCAGCAGGTGTTTGGCATGGCGGAAGGGCTGGTGAATTACACCCGTCTGGATGACAGCGAAGAAAAAATCCTCAACACCCAGGGCTATCCGATGTGTCCGGACGATGAGGTCTGGGTGGCGGACGCCGATGGCAATCCGCTGCCGCGCGGCGAGGTTGGTCGACTGATGACCCGCGGCCCGTACACCTTCCGTGGTTACTACAAAAGTCCGCAGCACAACGCCAGCGCCTTTGACGCCGACGGTTTTTACTGCTCCGGCGATCTCATTTCCATCGATAAAGACGGCTACATCACCGTGGAAGGGCGTGAGAAAGATCAGATTAACCGCGGCGGCGAGAAAATTGCCGCCGAAGAGATTGAAAACCTGCTGCTGCGCCATGAATCGGTGGTGTACGCGGCGCTGGTCAGTATGGAAGACACCCTGCTGGGTGAAAAAAGCTGCGCCTATCTGGTGGTGAAAGAGCCGCTGCGCGCAGTCCAGGTTCGCCGCTTCCTGCGCGAGCAGGGCGTTGCCGAATTTAAACTGCCGGACCGAGTGGAGTGTGTGGATGAACTGCCGCTGACCCACGTCGGTAAAGTCGATAAAAAACAATTACGTCAGTGGCTGGCCAGCCGCTCGCAGGGCTGAAGGAGAAAACAACATGGCGATTCCAAAACTACAGGGCTATGCGCTGCCAACCGCGCTGGATCTTCCCGAAAACAAGGTGGACTGGGCGTTTGAACCGGCGCGTGCGGCGCTGTTGATTCACGATATGCAGGAGTATTTCCTCAACTTCTGGGGTGACGATAGCGAGATGATGGAGACGGTGGTCGCCAACATCGCCGCGCTGCGTGATTTCTGCAAAAAGAACGGCATTCCGGTGTACTACACCGCGCAGCCAAAAGAGCAGAGCGATGAAGATCGTGCGCTGCTAAACGATATGTGGGGACCGGGATTGACCCGTTCGCCTGAGCAACAGCGGGTAATTGCCGCGCTGGCACCGGACGATGCGGACACCGTACTGGTGAAATGGCGCTACAGCGCATTTCATCGTTCGCCGCTGGAGCAGATGCTCAAAGAGAGCGGCCGCAACCAGCTCATTATCACCGGCGTGTATGCACACATTGGCTGCATGACCACCGCTACCGACGCCTTTATGCGCGATATTAAACCGTTCTTTGTCGCCGATGCGCTGGCAGATTTCAGCCGCGATGAGCACCTGATGTCGTTGAAATATGTGGCTGGTCGCAGCGGTCGCGTAGTGATGACGGACGAACTGTTACCGTCTATCCCGGCCAGCAAAGAAGCGCTGCGGGCGTTGGTGCTGCCGCTGCTGGATGAATCTGACGAGCCGTTCGACGACGATAATCTGATTGATTACGGCCTCGACTCGGTACGTATGATGGCGCTGGCCGCTCGCTGGCGGAAAGCGTACGGCGATATCGATTTTGTGATGCTGGCGAAAAATCCGACCATCGATGCCTGGTGGGCGATGCTCTCCCGCGAGGTGAAATAATGGCCGGGTTCGATTTTAACGGCCAGACCGTATGGGTCACGGGGGCTGGAAAAGGGATCGGCTACGCTACCGCGCTGGCGTTTGTTGACGCGGGCGCAGCGGTCACTGGCTTCGATCTGGCGTTTGACGGCGATGATTATCCATTTGCCACCGAAGTGCTGGACGTGGCGGATGCGCAGCAGGTGGCGCAGGTGTGCGAGCGTGTGCTGGCGAAGACCGAGCGCCTGGACGTGCTGGTCAATGCCGCCGGTATTTTGCGGATGGGCGCAACGGATGCACTGAGTCTTGCCGATTGGCAGCAGACCTTTGCGGTGAACGTGGGTGGCGCATTCAACCTATTCCAGCAGACGATGGCGCAGTTTCGTCGCCAGCAAGGAGGCGCGATTGTCACCGTTGCCTCTGACGCCGCGCATACGCCGCGCATCGGCATGAGCGCCTACGGCGCATCGAAAGCGGCACTGAAAAGCCTGGCGCTGACCGTCGGTCTTGAGCTCGCGAGCTCCGGGGTGCGCTGCAATATCGTCTCGCCGGGCTCCACCGACACCGATATGCAGCGTGTGCTGTGGGTGAGTGATGACGCCGAGCAGCAGCGGATCCGTGGTTTTGCCGAACAGTTCAAGTTGGGTATTCCGCTGGGTAAAATCGCCCATCCGCAGGAAATAGCCAATACCATCCTGTTCCTCGCCTCCAGCAGCGCTAGCCATATCACGCTGCAGGATATTGTGGTGGATGGCGGTTCTACGCTGGGAGCTTAAGATGATCTGGAAACGTCATTTAACGCTCGACGAGCTGAACGCGACCAGCAATAACACTATGGTGGCGCATCTGGGGATTGTTTATACCCATATCGGCGACGATAGCCTGGAAGCGGTGATGCCGGTTGATAGCCGGACGCATCAACCGTTTGGCCTGCTGCACGGCGGCGCGTCGGCGGCGCTGGCGGAGACGTTAGGGTCGATGGCCGGTTTCCTGATGACCCGCGACGGCCAGTGCGTGGTGGGGACTGAACTTAATGCATCGCACCATCGCCCGGTATCGCAGGGGCAGGTTCGTGCGGTATGTCAGCCGCTGCATCTTGGGCGTCAGAGCCAGAGCTGGGAGATTGTGGTGTTTGATGAGCAGGGGCGGCGCTGCTGCACCTGTCGTTTAGGGACCGCGGTCCTGGGCTAAGCATCAAATGGATGGGACGGAGGGGAAGGCCGAATACGCGCTACGCCATCCGTCCTGTCCTGCAATTCATTCATATCATGAGCAGTTCACCCTTTTTCCCTCGCTAATTCAGCCATTTTCCCTCGTTAAGTGATCTCGTTAACAATGTGATGTAAATGTTAGGTTTTGTTCCTGTTCATATCGGTTTCAAGGATGTTAAATCAGGGGTGTTGCTACGGACACAAAATGTAACATCCTCTGCTACTGATACGGATAATAACTATGAACAATTCAGGGAAATACCTTATATGGGCATTGCTCTCCATTGTTGGAGCCTTTGCTCTGGGCTATATCGCCCTCAATCGAGGTGAACAGATAAACGCGCTGTGGATAGTCGTTGCGGCGGTCTGCGTGTATCTCATTGCCTATCGTTTTTACGGTCTCTACATTGCGAAAAATGTGCTGCAGGTTGACCCAACGCGTATGACGCCCGCTGTGCGTCATAACGATGGTCTCGACTATGTTCCAACGGACAAAAAGGTGCTGTTTGGCCACCACTTTGCGGCGATTGCCGGGGCAGGCCCGCTGGTAGGGCCGGTGCTGGCGGCGCAGATGGGCTATCTGCCGGGCATGATCTGGCTGTTGGCAGGGGTGGTGCTGGCGGGGGCGGTGCAGGACTTTATGGTGCTGTTCGTTTCTACTCGCCGCGACGGACGCTCGTTGGGTGAGCTGGTCAAAGAAGAGATGGGACCAACGGCCGGCGTGATTGCGCTGATTGCGACCTTTATGATTATGGTTATCATTCTGGCTGTGCTGGCGATGATCGTGGTGAAAGCGCTGACCCACAGCCCGTGGGGAACCTACACCGTGGCCTTTACTATCCCGCTGGCGCTGTTTATGGGCGTCTACATTCGCTATCTGCGTCCGGGGCGTATTGGTGAAGTGTCGGTGATTGGCCTCGTGTTGCTGGTGTTTGCCATTATTTCTGGTGGTTGGGTGGCGGCGAGCGAAACCTGGGCTCCGTGGTTCGACTATACCGGTGTACAGTTGACCTGGATGCTGGTGGGCTACGGTTTCGTGGCCTCGGTGCTGCCGGTGTGGCTGCTGTTGGCACCGCGTGACTACCTTTCAACCTTCTTGAAAATCGGCACCATCGTCGGTCTGGCGATTGGTATTCTGATTATGCGTCCAACGCTGACCATGCCTGCGTTGACTAAATTTATCGATGGCACCGGCCCGGTATGGACCGGCGACCTGTTCCCGTTCCTGTTTATCACTATCGCCTGCGGCGCGGTGTCAGGCTTCCACGCGCTGATCGCTTCCGGCACCACGCCCAAGATGCTGGCGAACGAAGGCCAGGCCTGCTTTATCGGCTACGGCGGCATGTTAATGGAATCCTTCGTCGCCATTATGGCGCTGGTTTCTGCCTGTATTATCGACCCGGGCGTCTACTTTGCGATGAACAGCCCGATGGCAGTGCTGGCACCTGCGGGGACCGCTGACGTCGTGGCTTCTGCCGCTCAGGTGGTGAGTAGCTGGGGATTTGCGGTAACGCCGGATCTGCTGCATCAAATTGCCAACGAAGTGGGGGAGCAGTCAATTGTCTCCCGTGCAGGCGGTGCTCCAACGCTGGCGGTAGGGATGGCCTACATCCTTCACGGCGCGCTGGGCGGACTGATGGACGTGTCGTTCTGGTATCACTTCGCCATTCTGTTTGAAGCGCTGTTTATCCTGACGGCGGTGGATGCCGGTACCCGTGCGGCGCGCTTTATGCTGCAGGATCTGCTGGGCGTTATCAGCCCAGGGCTTAAGCGTACCGACTCGCTGCCAGCCAACTTACTGGCGACGGCGCTGTGCGTGTTGGCCTGGGGTTACTTCCTGCACCAAGGGGTGGTTGACCCGCTGGGCGGCATTAATACCCTGTGGCCGCTGTTCGGTATTGCTAACCAGATGCTGGCAGGTATGGCGCTGATGCTCTGTGCGGTGGTACTGTTCAAGATGAAACGTCAGCGCTATGCGTGGGTGGCCCTGGTGCCAACGGCATGGTTGCTAATCTGTACGCTGGTGGCGGGTTGGCAGAAATCGTTCAGCGCCGATACCAAAGTGGGCTTCCTGGCGATTGCCAATAAGTTCCAGGCGATGATCGACAGCGGTAATATCCCTCCGCAGTACACTGAATCGCAGCTGTCACAGCTGGTGTTTAACAACCGTCTCGACGCGGGCCTCACGATGTTCTTTATGGTGGTGGTCGTGGTACTGGCGGTGTTCTCAATTAAAACCGCACTGGCGGCGCTGAAAGAGGACAAACCGACGGCGAAAGAGACCCCGTATGAGCCGATGCCGGCCGATGCGGAGAATTTGGTTGCCGCGGCGAAACGTGCCCATTAATGTCATCCGTAACCCGGTCTCGTGATGCGAGGCCGGGTTGATGCAACAAGGAAAAAACGATGTTCGATACCCTCTCTAAAGCCGGGAAATACCTCGGCCAGGCCGCAAAGATGATGATCGGCGTGCCGGACTATGACAACTATGTCGAACATATGCGCATTAACCATCCCGATCAGACGCCAATGACCTACGAAGCCTTTTTCCGCGATCGCCAGGAAGCGCGCTATGGTGGCAAGGGTGGCGCTAAATGCTGTTAATGCATTTGGACATCTAAACGTCTTGATTGCCAAGTCCGCTCACCGTGTTATATTGCTGTTAACATTGGTTCTACGAGCGGCAGATAACAAATGACAACAAAGCAACTCATCCCCCAAAGTAAACTCCCCACTCTCGGTACGACCATCTTTACCCAGATGAGCGCGCTGGCCCAGCAGCATCAGGCGATTAATCTTTCTCAAGGATTCCCGGATTTCGACGGCCCGAGCTATCTTCAGGAACGGCTTGCACATCATGTGGCCAGCGGTGCGAATCAATATGCGCCGATGACCGGCGCGCTGGCGCTGCGTGAGGCTATCGCCGAGAAAACGACGGCGCTATATGGCCATACTCCGGACGTGAATAGCGACATCACAGTTACTGCGGGTGCGACAGAAGCCCTGTATGCGGCAATCACTGCGCTGGTGCGTGAGGGTGATGAGGTTATCTGTTTTGATCCGAGCTACGACAGCTATGCCCCGGCGGTCGAACTTTCTGGCGGCATCGTGAAGCGTATTGCGCTACAGCCACCGCATTTTCGCGTCGACTGGCAGGCGTTTACCGCACTGTTAAGTGATAAGACCCGGCTGGTTATTCTCAATACGCCGCATAATCCGTCGGCGACGGTGTGGCAGTCTGCGGATTTTGACGCACTCTGGCAGGCAATCGCCGAGCGGGAGATTTACGTACTCAGTGACGAAGTGTATGAGCACATCTGTTTTGCCGACGAGGGCCACGCCAGCGTGCTGGCGCACCCGGCGCTTCGCGAGCGAGCGGTCGCGGTGTCGTCGTTTGGTAAAACCTATCATATGACCGGCTGGAAGGTGGGTTACTGCGTTGCGCCTGCGGCAATTAGCGCCGAACTGCGCAAGGTACACCAGTATCTGACCTTTGCCGTCAACACCCCGGCACAACTGGCGCTAGCGGATATGCTGCGCGCCGAGCCTGAGCATTATCGGCAACTGCCTGATTTTTACCGCGCGCGGCGCGATCTGTTTATTGATGCATTAAGCGCGAGCCGATTGCAGCTGCTACCCTGCGAAGGCACCTATTTTCTGCTTGCCGACTACAGCGCAATTTCCTCTGCGGATGATGTGAGCTTCTGCCAGTGGCTAACCACAGAAGTTGGCGTGGCGGCGATACCGCTATCGGTATTCTGTGCAGATCCATTCCCACATAAGCTGATTCGACTGTGTTTTGCCAAGCAGGAATCAACGCTATTGGCCGCTGCCGAACGCCTGTGCCGCCTGTAGTTATTTCACCGTCCAGGCCTGTGAGAACTGGCGATTGCCAAACATTTCGCACAGGCCGTTTATCTGCTTTAAGCGTAGGATTTCGTCGGCATCCATCCCCAGTTCCAGACCCATTTTTTCATCGCTCCAGCCGAGCTGGCTGAGTTCACGCACAATTTCTGACATCGCGTTTATTTGATGACGCCCGCGTGCGCGATTATGGCGAATCGTCGCGGCCATTCTCGCTGACAGTGAACAGTTAGATTGCTCCATTTGCGTTACCGGGAGGTAGCCGTGAAAACGTGTTTTCAACACCGCTTTTGAATGCGCAAGCAGATGGCGATGAAAGCCATCGACGATTTCAAAGTGCCTGTCGTTTTTCTTAACCACGACGATGGGTTGGGTAAAACCATCCGCTTCCAGTGATTTTGTTAGCAGGCGTTTTTCCTGGGGTGCCATGTTGTTTGGGTTGTAGTTGTTGGGCGAAACCAACTCATCTTTGACCCACAGCACGCAGTCGACAGGCTGATCTTTAAACGGGCTCTCTTCATGTAGCGCCTGACGAAACTGATTTAGCGCGTCGATTTTTTCATCAAGCGTGAGCGTTTGCAGATAGTGATGCATTTTCTCTATTAGTTCTTGTCGCATAATAATCCCCATTGCTGGCGTTTTTGTTCCATCCGTGTGCGGTAGCGTTGATAGTGGCTGGACTTGGTGGGGCTAAATGACAGCATTCTGCACCAGTAGTCATTATTTAACAGTACCTTACAAATGCGTCGCCATGATGGCACATCCTTTGAACCCAGATCTTTTTCCTGGCTATCAGGAATATCTTCCCAGCCCTGCTTTTGATACCAGCGGAGATAGACGGCAATTTTGTTGCGGTAGTGGTCAGCGGTGGCTTCCGGCATACTTTGCAACAAGAAATGCGCGTAGCTTCGCCAGCTATAGTTTTGTGGTTTCTCAATTTTACGATGCCCGTAGAACTGATTATCTTGCCCGGCATAGATACCGCCGCTGTGTACGCCGCTCACCCGCTGGCACATATCCGCCCATCGTTCTGGTTCCAGGACGTGATAAAGCCACAGCCCCTGGCGTTGTTCAGGGCCAAACGGCTCGCAGATACGCATATAGCGCAGCGGGACGCCAGCCTGAAACATCAGATTGTAAAGCGGATTGTAGGATTGCTGGCTTTTGGCAAACCACGTCCAGATGTCGGCGGTTTTCCAGTCGTAGATAGGGTAGATGTACCATGCGTGATTCCCCGGGGCGACGGTGGTCCAGGGCTTATCATCGGCAAAACGACGTTTGCGCTGGGACGCGATGGTCAAAAAACGATTATAGGACTCATCGGCGCGAATACCCACCATCACCGCAGCCGGTCGCTGCTGGGAAAACCATTCAGCAAATTTCTGCACAAATATTTCGAAGGTGATGCCTGGCTGGTAAAAGGGGAAAAAGTTGGGATCGATAATGGCATCTTCTGGCGGCTGTCGCACCCATTTCACACCTGGCTCCCAGCATTGCCACTCAGGCGTAAACTGGGTCAGTGAGTTCTGCGTCGTCAGCGGCAAAGCGACCCAATAAAAGTCTTCAATAATGTCCTTATACAGTTCACGTAATTTTTCACAATGAGTGATGGTGTAAGAAAACTGCGCCTCCCAGTCAATAAATAGTACGCAGATTTTCTTGTTTCGCGCACGGGCAAGCTGCGCCGTTAAATGCAGCATGACGGTAGAATCTTTACCGCCGGAAAATGAAACGCAAATACGAGAGAAATTATCCAACGTCCAGGCGATGCGATCATGTGTAGCTTCCAGTACCGACTGGGTTAGCGGGAGTTTGATCATGGACATTCGTAGGCCATCCTTGTTTACGATTGTAACCAATAAAGTTGAATTCTATACAATACTGCCAATATGAATTGCGGGCATAAATAATTATTTACAGAATGTTTTTCCGCATCGGCTTTGTATTGAATTAATCCATATCAGAAGAGCCGCTTGATAATTTACCAATTACTCTCGTGAATAATTCGGAATTGAGTGAGGCACGGTTGTAGAGCGTGTAGATGCTCGTCGGCGGTAGCGGAGTGGATAGTACGACTTCTTTTAAGTGTAGTGACTCCTTCATCAGGGTAAAATAAGAGTATGGCATAACGCCTATTAAATCAGTTTTGTGAATAGCATTAATGATTGATATAAATGATGATGAACGAAAAGCATATTTACGCTCTGCCCAGATGCTGTCCATATCGTACTGGTACTGTTTTATCCCCGAGTCAGGTACGTCATAAAGTGTGAATCTTTCTTTTAGCACTTCATCTAATGTGGCGTGGTTGCCTAGCCGCGGGTGATCTTCCCGGCAGACGAGAATTATCCTCGCTTCGAGAAACTTCTCGCACACAAACGAACGATTGTGGACCGGCGTGGTGGTGAAAATGATATCCGCTTTACGATGGTGTAGCAGGTTCTCTACGCTGTCAGAAGTCGTAGTGAAGTCATGGTATTCAATCTGCAGGTCTGGCTCAGCCAGTATTGCATTCATAAAACTGGCCAGGCGCGGAGTAAAATTCAGTTCAGGTCCGTAGATAACAAACTTTTTTTCAAGTTCGATATCACCCATCATATTAATCGTTTGTTCGAGTTGATTAAGGTTTTTAGACAGGTGCTGATGTAAATTAACGGCAACGGTGGTTGGGGTAATCCCTTTTCCTGAACGCACAAACAGCGGATCTTTGAGTTGCGTGCGCAGCCGCTGTAGCGATTGGCTCACTGCGGATGGCGTAATAAACAACATTTCGGCTGCTTTGCTGATACTTAGGGAAGGTGCGAACAAGTTCCTGATATGAGATCATCATATTCATCCGGAGCGCATCCCAGAGGGACATCATGAGCCATCAACTCACCTTCGCCG